>NZ_BASL01000611.1:0-186698 GCF_000648255.1 Candidatus Protochlamydia sp. R18
TCCTATCATAAAATCAGATAAATTTATAGGTGAAGCCTCAAACTCTTCTAACTGTAAATTTGCCATGTCGTGTGCAATAAAAGGTGTTTGAATATTGCTTCTTTTTCGCTGCTTGTCTCTTTTTTTAGTTGCTAATATTAATTCCTCTTCTTCAATGGCTTCCTGAAGCCTTTTATTTTCTTCTTCTAAGACTTTAAGACTTTCCTGAATTGTGTTTTGTTCTTCTATATGGATAGTTTCATTTTGAATTTTAACTAAGCTATCAACAATTTCATTAATGTACTCTTTATAATCTGAATTTTTAGCTAACTCTTCTAGACTTTGCATAATTAAAGAGTGGGTTTCCCAATAACGATCTGCTTTTTTTACAATTTTTTGGAGAAATTTGGAATTTGGATATTTTTTTAGAGCTAATTCTGTAAGTCTTGAAACTCTATCGCGATCTCTGAGAACGAAAAGATCTGCAAGGCCTTTGAAGGCTAATTCTCGAACATTTTTTGTCACCTCAGATTGTAAATGCGTATCGACTTCATTTACTTTATCAATCATATCTTCTGACAGTGGGGCTTCAGAATCAAGCCATAGCTCTTGCGCGATCTCTGCGAGCTTCCATTTTTTGGGGATATGAAAACTATTAAGCTTTGTTACTTGTATTTGTGCATGCGATGAGTCTACATCACTCCTATTTCTTAGCAGTAATTTTCTGTAAGTAGGATAAAGCTTTGGAGTAGCGCTGCATTTTTCTGAGAATACCTGCTCAATCGCACTCATGGAGCTTTTACGCATGCTCGAAAAAGCTATTATGTTTTTTAAATCCAGATGTTTAAGAATCCTATCGAATAAATCGGTGTTGTACTCAATCATAGCATCATTTATGATTCTTAACATAGATGTTGGCCTTCTATTAAAAATAATAGTCGTTTATCTTATAAAACTATTTCCGAAAAAGTTTGATTATTTGAATAAAGTTTTCCATCGAAATAAATAATTCTTTTTTACTGCAAATTAAAATTATATCCTACTATAAACTGTTTAATGGGTATTTTTTGTTTGTGAATGGCAGAAGCTTTAAATGTATTGGATCTAAACTTTAAAAAAGGTCGATTTAGCCATAGATTTTTCTGCTATTGGGCTTGTTATTCTATTCCCTGAAGCTGAATCATTTTAAATGTTTATTTAATACAAATTTTCGCTTTTAAAATGTCAATTTATAAGGAACAGATAGCCTTAATAAAAATGGGCAAAAGTTAAGCGTCCAGTTTTAGAAAATTTCCTACAAGATAAAGTGATAAAGGCAACTTTTTACAGATGAAAAATCAAATTACGGGGAAATTGATACCGTTTGAAGTTAAGCGTAATTTTTAAAGATTTAATTCAAAAATGACAAATGTCATTTGAGTCATTCCGTAATTCTTATTAAAGATGATGCTTGATGCGTCCTTCCTGTCTTTTAAATAGACCCTCTAAAAATTTTAAGGACGTATTTGCCTGGATTTCTTCATTCGGCAGAACATTATCTCTCGTCTATTCCTCTTCGCCAGCTTTCTAAAATAGAGTGGCAAGAAAAGCCCTTTAAAGCCAGTTAAAGTGAATTGCATCTTTTAGTTTACCAAATCGAATGGGATGGTTAGAGAAAGAACACTGATGATAACAAGAGAAAAACGAAACATCTGTTGTGCCCATTGTTGATCATTAGAAGTTTTTAAACCCCTCAATCCCATGAGTAGCCATGTCAGACCTAATCCGATTGTCAGAATCAAATAAAGAGATCCGGTAAAATGGAAAAATGTTAATAAGCTGGATGTCAATGTGAAGATAATAATATACAAAAGGATGCGAATTTTTGTTATTTGAATTCCTTTTTTCAGGGGTAAAACAGGAATATTAGCTGCCGAATAGTCTTGCAGACGATAGATAGCAATAGAAAAAAAATGGGGCATTTGCCAAAACACCATCATGGCAAATAAAATAAAAGCCCCTAAATCTAATTGATTGCTGACTGCACAATAACCAACAAGAGGTGGAACAGCTCCTGCTAGGCTTCCTATCGCCGTTCCGTAAACTGTCCGACTTTTCCAAATACTATAAAAGAAAACATAAATAATAAATCCCAATTCAGCGATAACTAGCGTTAAAAGATTGGTATAGAAATATAAAATAATAGCTCCAACGATTGCTAAGGCTAATCCAAATATAATAGCTTGCTTTTCAAAAATTACTCCTATCACAAGGGGTCTGTTCTGAGTTCGCTTCATGAGTCGATCTTTTTCAAGATCAATGTAGTTATTAAATACACATCCAGAAGCCATGATGAAAGCTAAACCCAGGATTGTTGAAAGAAAAAGTCCGAATTGAAATTGCCCTTTTGAAGCTAATAAAAAACCAGCCATCACTGTGACGAGGTTGCCAAAAATAATTCCTGGCTTAGTCAATAATAAATAGTAGTTAATCATGTGTCATTTCTTGTGTCATATACCCCATCATGCGTTCATTCAAATCATGCATAATCCAAAGTGATCCGATAACGACGATGAGTAAAATTAATATTGTAAAGCCTAAAGCAATGCTTTCCCACCGGGGTTTAGGTTCTTGCCCAATATGCAAAAAGAAGACTAGCTGAACAAATGTTTGTGTTAGGGCGAAACCTATCAAGGTATAAACTAAATCTTGTCCGTTTAAAATTTTAAAAAAAACAAAAGAAAAGGAAAGGAGTGTTAAGATTAACGAGGCTGTAAAGCCTATGACATAAGATTTAATTGTTCCATGCCATTCTTTCTTTACATCATCTAAATTTAGTTCATGACACATTTAAGCTACTCCCAGTAAATAAACAAATGTAAATATCGAAATCCAAATTAAATCAAGAAAATGCCAAAATAAGCTAAACAGGGCTAGACGGCGAAAGGTGGAAAGCGTAATACCTTGATAAATGACTTGAGCAATCATCACGATCATCCATAATAATCCAAATGTAATGTGCAACCCATGCGTTCCTACGAGAGTAAAAAAAGAGGACAAAAAGGCGCTTCTATCAAAGCCATTCCCTTCTCGAATCAGAAGAGAGAGCTCTTGAATTTCTAAGAAAAGAAAGCTACTTCCTAAACAGAATGTAATAATCAACCATCCGATCACATATTTTTTTTGATCTTTAACGGCAGCGAGCATGCTTAATCCACATGTCATACTACTCAATAGTAAGATCAATGTTTCTATAAATGCTGTTGGCAGTTGGAATAGTTCGTGTGAAGAAGGGCCTCCAAACGTACTTTTATGTAAAACTGCATAGGTACAAAAAAGAGTGGCAAAAAGTAAACAATCTGTCATTAAATACATCCAAAATCCGAAATACGTTTTAGAAAACGTATCTTGATGTGGATCTGGAGCACGAATATCGGGTTGCCGATCAAGGGTATCTTGATGATGAACTATTAAAGATGAACTCATTGGTTTTATTACCTCTTTGAATAGGAAGCTTCTATTTTTTTGATTTCAGCAGCAGTAATGACTTCATGAGGATCATCGTGAGATAATCGAACAATCAGACAAGCTAGAATTCCGACAAAACTTCCTAAAGCAAGCCACCAAATATGCCATGTCATTGCAAATCCGAAAATCAAACTTAAAGTTCCTATATAAAAAGCCATAGGGGTGTTTTTAGGTAAATAGATATCTTCATAATTTTTTTTCTGTTCGGGTGCGACACCTCTTTTAATTGCCCAAAGAGGATCGATTTGATCGACTGTGGGGATAATGGCAAAATTATAAATGGGAACAGGAGAAGGAATAGACCATTCTAGAGTTCTTCCATTCCATGGATCGCCACCTGTACTATCCCAATTCTTTTTGCGATTTTTAATACTCCAAAATAATCCAAAAAATTGAATAAATGCTCCACATGCTATGATAAAAGCTCCAAAAGCAACAATCAAGAAGAGAGGGTGCCATCCTGTCGAAACATCATAGTGATCTAATCGTCTTGTCGCTCCCATGAAACCAAGCATATAAAGAGGCATAAAGGCTAGCAAAAATCCACTTAGCCAACACCAAAAAGCATATCTATTTAGTTTTTCATCCAACATAAAACCCGTAAACTTGGGAAACCAATAAGTAAATCCTGCAAAAAATCCAAATAGAACACCGCCAATTACCATTCCATGAAAATGGGCAATTAAAAATAAACTATTATGAACTTGGTAATCAACGGGAGGGGAAGCTAGTAAAATACCTGTCATTCCAGCAATTGTAAAATTTAACAAGAAAGCGAAGAACCAAAGCATGGGAGAGGTAAAATGAACCCGCCCTCGAAATTTTGTGAAGAGCCAATTAAAGATTTTAACACCTGTTGGAATAGCGATAATCATCGTCAAAATCCCGAAAAGGGCATTGACATGTGGGCTAGCTCCCATTGTAAAGAAATGGTGGACCCAAACGACAAAAGAGAAAAAAGCAATTAAAACGAGAGCCCAAACCATGGAGACATACCCAAATAACCTTTTTTCTGAAAAAGTGGGAACAATTTCAGAGAAAACTCCAAAAATGGGTAAAATCAGAATATAGACCTCCGGATGCCCCCATGCCCAAATCAAGTTCACATACATCATCGGGTTTCCCCCACCACCAGTCGTAAAAAAGTGCATGTCTAGGTAACGATCTAGCGAAAACATAAATAAAGTTGCAGTTAAAATTGGGAAGGCAAAGATAATTAAAACCATCGAGCACAAACTACTCCAAACAAAGATAGGCATCTTCATTAAAGTCATTCCAGGACAGCGCATTTTTAGGATGGTTACGAGAAAATTAATCCCGGAAAGTGTGCTTCCGATTCCTGAAATTTGTAACATCCAAATCCAGTAATCAACTCCTTCGCCGGGACTGTATTCTAGAGCCGAAAGAGGAGGATAGGCTAACCATCCGGCTATTGAAAATTGACCAATGGCAAGTGAAATGAGTGTTAGCATTGCCCCGGCTGTAAAAAGCCAGAAGCTAACCGCATTTAAGAAGGGGAAAGCAACGTCTCTAGCGCCGATTTGCAAAGGAATAATTAAATTTAAAAGTCCGAAGACTGCTCCCATGGCTACAAAAAAGATCATTGTTGTTCCATGGGCAGAAAAAACTTCTTGAAAATGTGTAGAAGAAATAAACCCTTGAGAATCTCCGACAGATAAGGCTTGTTGCAATCTAATCATTAAAGCATCTGTAAATCCTTTAAAAAACATGATCAATACAACAATAATATACATAATTCCGATGCGTTTGTGGTCAACTGTCGTGATCCATTCATTCCAAAGCCATTTCCATCTTTTAAGATAAAAAATCAGGCCAATCAAAGCGATACCGCTGATAAGCATCATCACCACGGCAAAATTTTGACTAGATTCATGTTTAAAAGATTCTAAAGTAAGTTTACCAAACATATTTTAATTATTTCTTTTGAGGGTACATGTATTTATCAATTGTTAGTTCAAAAAGAGAATTTTCTTCTAATCGATAAATTTCTACTGGATTGTTTTTACTGGGTTTTGCGATTAGATTATATTCGTTTTGATTTAGAATATTGTTCGATTGTTTCGCAGAAGTTAACCATTGTTGGTACTCTTCTTCTGTTGAAGATCTTGTAATGAAATTCATCCCTGAAAATCCTTCTCCACTTAAATTTGCAGAAGATCCTCGATAATCTCCTGTGTGATTAGCAATTAAGTAAAGTTCGGTCTGCATACTCGGCATTGCGTAAATTTGTCCTCCAAGTTCAGGGATCCAAAATGAGTTCATGGGGGCATCGGCAGTAATTTCAAAATGAATCGGGGTGTTTTGGGGGATTTGTAGAAAATTGATAGTAGCAATTTTTTCTTCAGGATAGATAAAAAGCCATTTCCATTGCAAAGCGATGACTTGAATAGTGATTTCTTTTTTATCTGAGATAATGGGCTTATAAGGATCGAGTTCAGCTGTTTTTACCCATGTTAAAACGCTCAGAAATATTATTAAGACTAAGGGAATGCCCCACCAAATAAATTCTGCAAATTTGTTATCAACTAAATCTGGATCATATTTCCCCTTGGGGTTATCTGCACTATATTTCCATGAAAAAACAAATGTTAAAATGTAGACAGGAACAACCACCAAAAGCATTAAGGCTTGAATTATCAGAAGAAGATTTCGTTCTTTGACAGCAATCCACCCTTCTGGAAATAAAATGGCGATAAATTCTTTGAAATGTAAAATCTCTAGAACCTGCATAATCAAAATCAAAAACAAGATTAAGCCGGTAAAAAATAGCATGTAGAAGACAGATTTTCTAGCTGCTTTCATCTTTAAGTTTATTCCTTTAATTAGAGCGAGATTTATGGAGAATTTCCACTCAATAACTAAATGATTTGCCAATAAGAATTAATTATCTGGTTTAATCGACGCGTTTAAGATTTGCTATCACGCATCGATTTATCTCTAACTATTATACATTTATTTTTGAATGGTATAAATTTTCAAAATAATCATATCTGCGGTTTTATGGCTATTAAAACTTACAAAAAGAAGATGAATTGATGGAAAAATACGTATACAGACTATTTAAAGGGGTTTTATGCGTGAAGTAATAAGAGGATGGAAGGATGAGTCATATTTTAAAATTAGTGATTTGTTTGTTGATTTGCGTCGGAGGAGGTTGGGCATGTGGCTGGATCACTTCCTCTAGTGTTCATCAGTGGTATCCAACGCTTATAAAATCATCTCTTACTCCTCCTAATATTGTCTTTCCTATTGTTTGGACCTTCCTTTATGTATTTATGGCTATTGCATTATATTTGATTTGGATCAGTCCTACAAAAAATAAAAAGCCTGCTTTTTTTATTTTTGGTGTGCAACTTATTTGTAATTTTCTTTGGTCGTGGATTTTTTTCTATTTACAACTCCCTTTTATAGCTTTATTGAATTTGATGATTTTATGGGGATTGGTTTTAAACACAATAAACGTGTTTTATCAACACTCTAAGCTGGCTAGCCAACTTTTATGGCCTTATTGGATTTGGATAAGTTTCGCTTGGTACTTAAATGCATTTATTGTTTTTTATAATTAATATGCGTTAAAGAAGAAGCTTCCAGGGAAATAAGGCGATTAAGCAGGATGAATAGGACAAATAAAGGAAAGATCAATCGAAAAAGAGAAGGGATAATTATTCCTCCTCTTATTTTAAAAATTAAACAAACAGGGAATGTGCATAATCAGTTCTGCTAGATGCAAAAAGTTTTGGGAAGAGATTAGCAGCAATGACTAGAGATATACTTGTTAGAGGGAAGCGGTAACCTAAAGAAGCTGCGAGGGCAAAACTTCCTGCATAGGAAATGCTAGTTCTCAAAGCTTCTCCTACAAAACTTAGCTCCTGCCGATTATTTCCAAATTTTTGAAATAGAGGACTAATCGCTCCATGAATCAAGGTAGCAGTGATTGCCATAGCACCACGTAAAGAGGATGCTTTTTCATTGTTGAGGATTAAGAAACCAACTGCAAAATTGAAAGCTCCCGAAATACAAGCCGCTTTAGCAGTATTTTCTGGTATGTGGCTAGCATAATTAGAAATAGTGTTTGCCGTTGAATGATAGATAGATTGCATACTCATAAAAATTTTCCTTTTTTGTGTGTTAAACTCTCTTATGGTAGGAGAACTGCATTAATAGATGATAAATTTAAACTTAAATACTTATTTTTTATTATCAGCAAATATTCAAAGAAGTTTGTCACAAAATTTAAGTAAATAGAAGGTAAAAAAGAAAGATAATTTGAAAAATGAGGGGGTAATTATCCCCCTCATTTTAAAATTTAAGCGATCATACGATGTGTCAATTTACTTGTGCAAGGTGTGCCAAGAAGATATGGGAAGAGATTAGCAGCAACGACTATAGATATACTTTTTAGAGGGAAGCGGTAACCTAATGAAGCTGCGAGGGCAAAACTTCCTGCATAGGAAATACTAGTTCTCAAAGCTTCTCCTACAAAACTTAGCTCCTGCCCATCTTTTTCAAGTTTTTGAAATAGAGGACTAACCGCTCCATGAATCAAGGTAGCAGTGATTGCAATAACACCATATACAGAGGATGCTTTTGCATTATTGAGGATTAAGAAACTAACAGCATAACTGAAAGCTCCCGAAATAGCAGCCGCTTTAACAGTATTTTTTGGTATGTTGCTAGCATAATTAGAAATAGCGTTTGATGTTGAATGATAGATAGATTGAATACTCATGAAAATTTTCCTTTTTTTTTGTTGAACCCTTTTATAATAAAAAACCTATGTTAATAAATTATAAATTTAATGTTAACAATTTGATTTTTGTAGTCAATAAGTACTATAAATTAAGATTTATTGGCAATCAAGAGATTAGAATGAATATAACAAATAAAAGTTAGGTTGAAAAAGGAAGCACAGTAACTCCTTCGTTTTAAAGTATGGTGTTAGGGGGGGAGTACGATAATTGTTTGATTAACTTTAGCTAGACTAAATAAATTTAGTAAGAAATTAGTAGCAACCACTATAGATAGGCTTTTTGAGGGAAGTGGTAGCCTAAAGAAGCTGTGAATGCAAAGCCTTCTTTCCAAAAATTAACTAATAGAAATCATATCGAAATTTTTGAAACAAGAGATTATTGCTTCTTGTGTCAGGGAAGCAGTGATTAACCTAGCATCCATATCTGTGGATTTTACAGGATGGGTGAAATTGTGCGGCTCCTATTTAATGGTAAAACGCGCACTATAAAAAAGGTGAGTTAAGAGGAGATTGTGTTTTTCAAAATATTAAAACATCCTGCGTGATTTTTGATCAATTTGATGAGATTTAAGAGAATTTTTGCATTCATCAAGGTTAATTCAAAGATGTGACTATTTAGATAGGTTTTTTACCTAAATAACTTACTAACAAATTATTAATAAATATTGGCATGTTATTTTTTTGCTGTTCATCTGCCCACTTTAAACAATCCTCATTACTTGCAAGGTTTCAAAATAATGGATTGGTGAATTCGCCTATGTATAAGTATATAATAATAACTTCAACAAATTATGTTTAAATGAAGTATTTTGCCAAAAATAACCCCAAAGTCTGTTAAAGCTTTGAGTTTTTTTATAGGACTCGATTTACGAGAGTGTTTTTTTGTATTGGATTAATCTAATTAGTGGCTGTGTTTGTCATAGAATGATAAATTGGATTAATAATATTTATTATAAAATCTTTTGGTTATTAAAAATTTATTGATAATAAATCTTCAATAAAATTTTATGTTTCTTAACAGATTATTTTATTATGAGAAAACATATCGAATTTTAGGTGAACTCTAAATTTTTTTCTTTTTGCATAAAATTTTTCGGCCATCACAAATTTCTCAATTAATTTAGCATCCAAAAATAAGGCTTTATGAAACTTCGATCTCTCTTTTTTAGCTTACTTTTTATAAGTCTCAGTATCTTACTTTTATTTTTTCTTGTTAGAGCTTGGATGCAAAAAGATATTTTTGAAGAAGATCAAAACCTTGTTTGGGTAGGGGCTATTATCGACAATCATGATCAATTGATTCCTTCTTTTCTACAAACGATCGAAAAATTGTATTATGATAAAGCAAAAATGCATTTGCAAATAGATAGTTGTAACCAAAATAAGCATGTAAGAAAAAATGTGATGCAGTGGGTGGAAAAAAATAGGAAATTTTATCAGAGTCTTGTTTTTGTGGATCATACTTCAAGCATAGATGAAAAAAAACATTTTATTGAAAAAAATAAAGTGCTTGCAAATATTAAAAATGGGTATTTGGCTAATTGTCAACAGCAAAGCTGCAATTATTGTTTGATTTTATCTTCCGATATGCTTATTGCTCCTCATACGTTAAAATATCTAATAGAAAAAGATAAGCCCATTATTAGTCCGCTTTTAAGGCCTTTTCCACAACCTCATGATCCTTACCGTAATTTTTTTTGCGATGTAACGGAAGAGGGATATTACAAACACCATGAAGACTATCTAGCAATTGCAAATCGACAAAAACTTGGAACTTTTCGAGTCCCTTGTGTGCATGGTGTTTATTTGATTCAAGCTTCATTCTTAAGTCAGCTGAGCTTTACCGAAGGATTTAAAAATTATGAATTTTTAGCATTTTCTACATATGCTCGAAAAAAAAATATGGGTCAATTCATTTGCAATGAAAGGGAATTTGGCTTTCTCATGCATTTAAGCGATGATGCAACATTAGATCAACAGAAAAACTTTAAATTAGTGAATGCAGAAAAAGAAATTACACCTGCAATTTTTCATTCCATTCTTTCTCCTTATTTTGCAAATGACTTTTATTTGAGTGAAATTGCAAAAGATTTTAATCTGGATCAATACCAAATTTATCGTGTTTACAATCGAGACCTTTTTTTACTAGACGAAAACAATGATCGCATTAAAAGTCATACCATTAAGCAAGGTGCTAATTGGGAAGAACATTTTTATTCTCAGTTTCAAAAATATGTAAAACCGGACACAATTGCGATCGATGTGGGTGCACATATAGGTACACACACCTTAGCTCTCTCAAAATTAGTGGGAGAAAAAGGAAAGGTTTATTCATTCGAACCACAAGCCAAAATATTTTGTGAACTCGCCATCAATATGTATTTAAATAATTGTCATCAAGTAGAGCTTTTTCACAAAGCTTTAGGGGTAAAAAAGGAGTGGAAAGCAATGCATATTCTTAAAGAAGGATATGAAATGGTTTCTTCTCCTTTTTATTTAGACAATAAAAATAAAGTCCAAATTGTCGAGCTAGATAATTTTCATTTACACAATATTTCATTGATTAAAATCAATGTAGAAGGATTTGTGATGGAAATTTTAGCCGGAGGATGGGAAACAATCCAAAGAAATAAACCTGTCATGATCGTCAAAATCTCTAACAATGAGCAAAAACAAAATAAAATTCAAACCATTGAAAGTTTTGGATATGCCAGTTCAAATTTATCCGGTAATGATTATTTATTTATCCCGTTAGAACAGTTAGGATTGCTAGAAGAACCAAATTAAAATGATATCTAATTACTCATGAAAATAACATTCAAATATTTCCATTATTGTTTATTCTTCTTTACTTCTATTTTATCAGCACAAAATCCAACACCTGCTATTAACCAGGAGCCAGCTCCGTTATCTATTGTTTGGGAAGGGTCTTTTTTAGACTTGGGAAGTTTGTCTCTTGTCAATCAAAGTTTTTCAAAACAATTAATGCAGGTACCGGAAGTTAAATTAACTTGCGTATCAAATAAAAATTTAAGTTCCTTGCAAACTTTAGCAGATCCCAGAGTAATTGATGAATTGAAAAATTGGGCTCACATTGTAAAAATAGAATCTACCCAAGAAGCTCAAATTACAGTGCGACATAGTTGGCCTCCTAATTGGCAAGTACCTAAAAAAGGAAAATGGGTTTTAATGCAGCCTTGGGAGTATGGGTATATCCCTTTAGAATGGGTTGAAAATATTAAAAAAGTTGATGAAGTTTGGGTTCCCACGCATTTTGTTAAGCGTGAATTTGTAGAGTCTGGTGTTCCAGAAAGTAAAGTTGTTGTGATACCCAATGGGGTTGACTGTCTGACATTTAATCCTCAAATTGAACCTTTTCCTCTCAAAACAAATAAAAAATTTAAATTCCTTTTTTTAGGAGGCACAATTTATCGAAAAGGTCCTGATTTACTTCTGAAAAGTTATTTAAAAACTTTTACTAACTTCGATGATGTCTGTTTGGTTGTCAAAGATGTGGGAGTTAAAGAGGCGTATGCAGGACAAACATATGAAAAAATGTTTAAAGAGTTTCAAAACAATCCTAATGCGCCCGAAATTATTTATCTTGATGAAAATTTAACCGCGAATCAAATTGCAAGTATTTATAAAGCCTGTGATTGTTTAGTACACCCCTATAGAGGAGAGGGATTTGGTCTCCCAGTTTTAGAAGCGATGGCTTGTGGTTTGCCAGTTCTTGTGACTAAAGGGGGAGCAACAGATGATTTTGTGACAAATGCCTATGGGTGGCTAATTCCTTCTTTTAAAAAATCGATAGGCTTACATTTTAGTGGTTACACGCTTGCAGGGGAAGGTTGGTTAATGGAACCAGACATAGAGGCTTTGTCAATGCAAATGCGTTGGATTGCTAATCATCCCTCTATTGCAAAATCTAAAGGTGCGGCTGCGAGTCAGTATGTTAAAGAGCATTGGACTTGGAAAAAAGCGGCTGAACAAGCTTTAAATCGTTTAAAATTAATCGCTAATTAGCAACTGTATTTAAGCTTTAAAAAAAAGATTGAACTGACTTTATCCACTAGTCTCAATGCCATGTGCTCTCATTTGGAAGGAAGTGTTCGCCGGAATAAAGGGGAAAAATTTGGGATTCTCCTTGACATGGCGCTAGTTTGGATGGAGATGAAGATCTCTTAGATGCTCCTATAAGTTCAAATTTTTCTTTGCCGTCAACTTAGCTAGCACTATTATTGATATGATCTTACGATGTGTGGATTTTTTGAAACTTAGAGTTCAATATTTGGCAAATTCTTGCGCTTACAAAATTTTTTCCTCATAGGTAAATTTCAAGCAAAAAATTTTGTTATGTAATCTCGATAATTTAGAATTTCCTTTGAAATTTCTCATTTCATTCGCTTTTTTAAAAAATTGAGAACATACGTTTCTTCAAAACTAAGTTCCATGACTAAATCTACAGATTTTTTGCTTGGGCGCTTTGTCCTCTTAAATAAAGTTTGATCTAAGTAAGCATTAAAGACTTCTGGATGGACATAACTTTTGCGGCAAATGGCTGGGGTATTGCCTAACTTTTTAGCCACTTTTTCTATGGCTTGGACAATGTTGCGCTTTGCTTGCGCATGTGAGTCAAAGTGTTCGAATTCTTGCAAAGCAAAGACAGTCAACACTGTTCCTGCCCATGTACGGAAATCTTTAGCTGTAAAATGATCGTTTGTGATCATACGTAAATATTCATTAACATCTGTAGAACTGATGGATACAGGCATGGCATTTTCATCCATGTATTCAAAAAGCTCTTGTCCCGGCAAATCTTTACAACGCTTGACAATTTTTGCTAGACGTTTATCGTATAGAGTGATGGTATGCTGCTTTCCACTTTTACCAAAAAATTTAAAAGTCATTTTTGTTCCTTCAATCGAAACATGACGATTTTGTAGGGTTGTTAATCCAAAAGAATTATTTTCTTTTGCATATGCTTCATTTCCTACACGGATGAGCGTCATTTCTAATAAATAAACGACTACAGCCAAAATTTTTTCTTTTGACATCTCAGTTAAAGATAAATCTCGTTTGATTCGTTTTCTGATTGTAGGGAGTGCTTGAGCAAAAGCGATCATCTTGCCATATTTGGTTTCATCGCTAACTTCTTTCCAAAGTGCATGGTAACGGTATTGTTTACGACCCTTCGCATCCCGTCCGGTAGCTTGGATATGACCATTAAGACTCGGACAGATCCAAACATCTGTATAGGCAGGAGGAATAGCTAAAGCTTGAATACGTTTAATTTCATTAGAATCGATAATAATTTTGCCATTGCTATCTTTATATATAAACTGTTTGCCTTTACGCTCTCGCGTAATTCCATGTTTGAAATTGTTCACGTAAGTTAAATTAGCGACTTCAGCTAATTTTTTCGGATCAATTTCTGTGCAAGCTTCGGGCTTTATTTTAATTTTCTTCATCGTAAATCTAATTTTAGTTGCTAAACCATCGCTTATCCTGCCCTATAAAAAATTTGGATTTGAGTTGCTTTAATAGGGAGATAAAAATGATAAGATATCTTTTGCCTAGAAGTTAAGCAAATTAATTTGTAATCACTTTACCAAATTAAGAGAAATCGATTTAGAAATTAAAATCTTCATCAGATTTAGTAAAAAAATATTGATTTGGCTTGGATTTTAACTTTTTAGATAGAAGCAAACATAACATGTTTTTGACATAGTTGCTCAAACTTTTAATTTTTTTAGAAGAGTCTAATTTTAAGCAAGGCTAGTTTATTTTTTAAAGCTAGTATTTTTAATGTATGGCTATATAATTTTTTTAAGAAATAAACTAAAAAAATTATAAGTCAATCGAACCCCTGTTTAATTTTTTTTAAATATAAGATCAAGCTCAGTTTGTAGTTTGAAAATGGCTAGCTCCTTCGCTTTAGCCTCAATTTCAATTGTCATTGCCGGAAAATCGAACCAACAGGTAGGGAAATCTTGAATATCAATATAGTCATGATGCCTTTCTCGTTTTGGTCCATTCCAGCCCTCTAAAGGAGAAGATATATGGAAAAGGGGTTCTCGATCCCATGTTTTATAAGCCTGAATGCTTGCTTGTTCTATGGACAATTCATCGGGTAAACAACGATGGTGATGAACATCATAAACTAGGGGGATTTTGAGTTGTTGACAAAGGGAAAGCAGATCTTGGGGAGTAAAACACCGATCATCATTTTCTATTGTTAAACGTGTGCGAACGCGTTTTGATAAACGTTCAAATCGCTCTGCAAAATTAGTTAGAGCCTTTGCTTTATTTCCGTATGTTCCTCCTGCATGAATGTTGATTACATCTGCTCCTAATAATTCTGCTATTTCTCCATGGTATTCTAGTTCTTGAATAGAATTTTTGACGACATGCTCGTGAGGGGAGTTAAGAACGACAAATTGATCAGGATGAAAGGTTAGCCGAACAGCATTTGTTTGAGCTAATTTTTTGCAGTATTCAAATTTTTGGAAAATAAGCGCAGCTTCTGGTAATTGCTCAAGGTGATAACCATATTGAAAATGTTTAAATAAAGGAAGAAATTCACTGTGAATTCGAAAACTCCCAATATTAAATTGTTTACAATATTCAATAGCAGCTATCAACGTATTTAAATTACTTAAGATTAATGTACTTAAAAAATTTAAATAAGGTTCGCCTCGATTATTTAATCTTGCAATATACGCCACAGTTGTCGTGCGAAACTTAATTGGAGCTTCTTTAAAAATACAACACAGTCCCCATCTAATTTTATGCATTGGATATTCCCTTGTCGTGATCATCTATCGTTTATACATGTACAATACTATCATAAAAAAATTGGCTAGACTAGAGATCTAGTTTGCTTTTGCCCGGAAATAAAGATTTAAATATCAAATTTTGCTAATTCCCAATCATCCTAATCTATTCTATTTTTAATCGTTGAAGCAATTGTTGTTTTTCGAATTTTTCATCGATTTGGAGATACTTAGTTTGCTGCCTTCTTTCTCTTAAATGAGATAAATTTAGGAAAAGTTCCTTTTTAGTTCCTTTTTGAACTATTTGATCAGCGTGATAACTAATATGAGTCATTAAGCAAAAAAATCTCATTTTAGTTTTCAATCCTCGCTATCCATTTCTTAAGAATCTGAAAACTTTTTTGCAAAAACATGCGAATTCTTCCTGGTAAAAATACGACAAAAATATTACGAACTAGCTTCTAGAAACGACCGCGTTGACAAGGAAAGCTTTTGTGATTAATAGCCTAAGGGTTCAAATGTTTTTCTGTTCAACTGGATGTAGGGATAGAATAAGGAGGTTTAGAAGAATATTTTTTAGAGGACTGAATGGAAGAAAAACTGTTATTGATGCTGCGTGAGTTTTTTTTGATACTCATGCAAGCATCACAACATTTGATGAAACTCCGGATGCTAGATTCGAACTAGCGACCAATGGATTAACAGTCCACTGCTCTACCGCTGAGCTAATCCGGAATATTTAAGAAGTGCTTATCTTAGAAAAATCGTCATTTAAAGACAACATCTTTTTAATTTTATTCTTAAAATAAATTTAAGGATATTTTGAGAGATTTTAAAATCCGATCAAAATAAAAAAGGGAAGAACAACATGTTCTTCCCTTTACTCTTAAGAAAAGCAAGAATGGATTAATAATCCATGCCGACAGGTGCCGCAGGAGCAGGTTTCTCTTCTGGGATGTCTGCAACAATAGCCTCTGTTGTTAGTAACATAGCAGCAACAGAAACGGCGTTCTCTAACGCGCAGCGAACAACTTTAGTAGGATCTAAGATACCGGCTGTGATCATGTCTACATATTCGCCTGTTAATGCGTTATATCCTTCTTTTTCTTTCATTTTTTCTACAGCTTGCAAAATGATGGCACCTTCTTGTCCTGCATTTTCAGCAATTTGACGAAGGGGAGCACTTAACGAGCGCGCCATGATTTTAGCACCTGTTTTTTCATCGCCTTCTAAACTGTCAGCTAAACTATTAACAGCTGGAATGCAACGAATAAAGGCTGTTCCACCGCCAGGAAGAATCCCTTCTTCTACGGCTGCAGCGGTAGCTCTTTGTGCATCATCTACACGGTCTTTCTTTTCTTTCATTTCGATTTCTGTAGCAGCTCCGACATGAATCACAGCAACTCCACCGACGAGCTTAGCAAGTCGTTCTTGAAGTTTCTCTTTATCATAGTCTGAAGTGCTTTCTTCAATTTGACGTTTGATTTGTGAAGCGCGATCAAGAATAGCCGCTTTTGTTCCAGCCCCTTCAACAAGGGTTGTTTCATCTTTTGTTAAAACAGCTTTTTTAACACGACCTAACTGTTCGATTGTTGTTGTTTCCAATTTTAAACCGATTTCTTCACTGATGAGTTCTCCACCAGTAAGAATGGCAATATCTTGTAACATGGCTTTACGACGATCACCAAAGCCGGGTGCTTTAACAGCACAAACTTTTAAACCTGCACGTAGGCGGTTGACAACAAGCGTTGCAAGAGCTTCACCTTCAATATCTTCAGCGATAATAAGAAGAGGGCGGCCTGTTTCCACAACGGCTTGTAGAAGCGGAATAATTTCTTTAATCGCACTGATTTTTTTCTCATAAATTAAGACATAGGCATCTTCTAAGATACATTCTTGAGATTCCGAATTTGTCATGAAATAAGCGGATAAATAACCTCGATCAAATTTCATTCCTTTGACGACATCAAGTTCAGTTTCAAATCCTTTGCCTTCTTCAACAGTGATTGTTCCATCACGGCCAACTTTTTCAATCGCTTGAGCAATCATTTCTCCGATTTCAGCATCGTTATTAGCAGAAATAGTGGCTACTTGTGCGATTTCATTGCGATCATCAACTGTTTTGCTTCTTTTTTTGAGCTCTTGAACAATAACTTTAACAGCTTTTTCCATTCCACGTTTTAGATCAAGGGGGTTAGCACCTGCTGCTACATTTCTAAGTCCTTCAGAGTAGATTGCTTCGGCTAACACTGTTGCAGTCGTAGTTCCATCGCCAGCTTTATCAGCTGTTTTACTAGCAACTTCTTTAACCATTTGTGCGCCCATATTTTCGAACTTATCTTCCAGTTCGATTTCTTTAGCAACAGTGACTCCGTCTTTTGTGATATGGGGAGTTCCATAAGATTTGTCAATAACGACATTACGTCCTTTAGGACCGAGGGTAACTTTAACAGCGTCAGCTAAAGTACGGACACCTTTTAAAATTTTTTGTCTGGCATCTTCTTTAAATTTAATAATTTTAGCGGCCATTTGAAATCTCCTGTGAATGTGAATAATTAATTATTTTTCTACAATGGCAATGATATCATCGGCACGAAGAATCACTAACTCTTCATCATTTAGAGTTATTTCTTGACCCGAATATTTTTCCATAAGGATCACATCACCGATTTTGACAGGCATGGGAACTAAGGTACCGTTTTTATCTTTTTTACCTGTTCCAATTGCTATGACTTCTGCCTGTTCTTGTTTCTTTTTTGCAGTATCGGGGAGAATGATTCCTCCTTTTAACTTCTCTTCGGCGGCTAAGCGGCGAACAAGAACGCGATTTCCTAAAGGTTTTAGTTTCGTGATTTGAGAGACTGTTTGAGTTTGTGTCATAGGGATCTCCTATATTTATTAAGTTAAAAGTTAATGTTAGATTCCGCACTAACTATCTAATGGTGATTGAGGTAGTCAATATAGCCGGCTAAGTTTTTTTTAGCAAGTGAATTAGCAGTGAATCAACTTAATTGCTAATTTTTTTAGTTTCTAACTAAAGTTACATGCCGACAAGAAACCTATTTTTCTGTCGGCAATTAGGTAGGTTAGACTTTGACGTCCGCCAATAAAGATTCAAGTTCATTCAGAAGTTGATCAAATTTTTGAATAGTAGATTTGACAGGAAGGGGAGATTCCATGTCAATACCTGCCATCTTTAACATTTCGATAGGGTATTGGCTGCAGCCTCCTTTTAGAAAGTTCAGATAGTTTTCACGATCTTGTTGTTGACCATTAACAACTTTGTCTGCTATGGCAAGAGCTGCACTAATCCCAGTTGCATACTGAAATACATAAAAATTATAATAAAAATGAGGAATACGAGCCCATTCAATATCGATTGCTTCATCAATTACAACGTCGGGGCCAAAATATTTATGATTGAGTTTACGATATTCTTGTTTAAGAAGCTGAGGTGTGAGAGGAATATCTTGTTCTACTTGTTCATGGATTAAAAGTTCAAATTCAGCAAACATTGTTTGTCTAAATAAAGTGGCTCGAATATCCTCAATTTTCTGATTGACTAAGAAAATTTTCTCAATAGGATCTTGACAGCGATTAATAAGTAAACGACTCAAAAGATCTTCATTAAAAGTTGAAGCCACTTCTGCTAAGAAAATAGGATAGTCGCTATATTGATAGGGTTGTGTGCGGCGACTATAAAGGCTGTGCATGCTATGGCCAGCTTCATGAGCTAATGTAAATACATCTCTTAAAAGATTCTTATAATTCATAAGAATATAAGGCATACTGTCAAAACATCCACTAGAATAAGCACCCGAACGCTTATTTCGGTTTTCGTAGCGATCTACCCAACGCTCTTCTTTTAATCCTTTCGCCAATAAAGATTGATATTCGGAACCGAGAGGAGCGACAGATTCAATGACAATATCTTCTGCCTCTTTATAAGATAAACGAATATCCACGGCACTAGTTAGAGGGACGTAAATATCGTAAAGATGGAGTTGGTCTAATTTCAAGATTCTTTTGCGCAAGCCCATATACCGATGTAAAACCGAGATTTTTTCTGTTACAGCCTCAATTAAAGCATGGTAAACAGATGTGGGTATATTTTTAGGGAATAAGGCTGATTCTAAGCAGGAAGTATAATGTCTAGAACGTGCTTGAAAAAGATGGTTTTGCACTTGACCCGAAAGGAGTTCACAAAGAGTATTTTCATAAGCTAAATACTGATGATGATACTGGTTAAAGGCTTTTTCTCTCAAAAAACGATCTTGGTCTCGAATATATAGACTATAAGTAGCATGAGACAGGGCATGTTCGCTTCCTTTATCATCTTTGATAGGAGCAAATTTAAAATCCGCATCACTAATTGCATTAAACGCTTTATAAGATGTTTGCAAAGCCTGACCGGCAAAAGCTAGTAATTTTTCATTTTCGAACGATAAGGTATGCTTTTTGGTGCGGATAATTTTTTCTAAATGAAATTTATAAGCAACTAAAGCAGGAGAGTTTAAATATTCTTCTAATTGTTCATTAGATAGAGCAAGCAATTCAGGTTGAAACCAAGAAATTTCTTGAGAAAACTTGTGAGCAATAGTCAGAATTTGCTCATAAGATTTTTTAAATATTGGATTCGCAATATCCTCGTCATGGCGTAAATGAGCATATGTATAAAGCTTAGAAAGCTCTCGATCTATGCTCATCATTAAATCTAGAGTATTTTTAACATATTCAGGGCCTCGGTGAAGTGAACCTTGTAAAGCTTGGATAGCAGGGCAAAGTGATGTTTGCTGGCTTCCAGCATTAGAAAATGTTTGAAAAGCTTGTTCCCAAGCTTCATGAGAAAGATAAAGTTCTTCTACATTCCAACGATCACTTAATGAAACTTCTTCGCGAGATTTAGTCATATTTAGCTTCCTTTGTTTCAAGAAATATCAATAATGCTTTATTTTCGATAAAGTTTTTTAAAACTGGTGATAGTATTAGTTTTTTAGTTTAAAGGGAATATTTTGATGAAAATAAAAGCTAAAATTTCAAAAAAAAGATGATTGATGAATAAGTTTTAAAGATCATTAATAAAAACTTGGTTTTTTTTAAGAAATTCGTTAGTTTTCAAGTGAATTTCATTAGATAATTTGGATTATACATAATTAAATGGTTTGAGAATCTGTTTTTAAAAAATTCAAATTTTTGATAATTAGTTTCTTAAGTTGAATAATAATAAGCTTTACTGGTCTGTTTCTTCTTTAATTCAGCGAATTAAAAAATATAAATTTTAATTTTTCCCATTAACTGATTAAGAAAAAGCAAAAAAGTAAAGTGTTGAGGAGGTAAATATGCTGAAAACAACTGAAAAGTCTGTTGTTAAGGGAAAATTTATTGTTAGTAACGATCGAGGACTTCATACAAGACCTTCAACAGAACTTGTAAAGTGCGCAAATAGTTTTAGATCTCAAGTTTTCTTGAAATATCAAAAGCTTGCTGTTAATGCAAAATCATTACTTGGCGTTTTAATGTTAGCTGCTTCAAAAGGGGCTAAAATTGGGATTGAAGCAGAAGGAGTGGATGCTCAAGAAGCTGTAGAATCTATTATTGAACTTGCTAACAATAATTTTTATATTAAATATTAATCGTTTTTAAAAACAAAGGTTTTTGCTTAGCTTTGCAAAAATCTTTGTTAAAGTTATTCTTCAACTGCAATTGTTTTTTCTAACACTTCTTTTGTACAATAGACGGGTGCATTATTCATCAAAGCTAAAGTTAAGCAATCACTAGGACGAGCATCGATTTCTAGAATATGTTTCATTTCTCCAATATTTTGTTCTAAAAAAAGTCTTGCGAAGTAAATTGTATCTTGAACGTCATTGATAACTACTTGTTTAACTGAAATATCTAAACCGTTAAAAATTTTATCTATTAAATCATGTGTTAGAGGCCTTGGTCTTTCTGCTTCAGTCAAAAACATCTGTAGAGTTTTACCAATTTGAGGGTCCGTATAAACGGCAAATCGTTTTTCGGCGGTTCCTAAAATAACAACTGTATAAGATCGCGTTTGCATGATTTTATCAAAGTTAAGTTGAATGAGTTCAGATTGCATATAAGCCTTTTTGTCTGATTAGTCTAATTAATCATATTTAATGAGATTTCTTTATACTATCCTAATTTTTTTGAAGAAAAAATCTATTATTTTAATAAATAAGCATTTTTTTTATAAGTCATGCAACAATTTTAGTCATTCCATTTTGGTATCCAATGATAACACGCCCTGCTAAATTAAAAAAAAGCCCAGTTTCTAAAACCCCGGCAAAACTTTTAAGCCGATTATGTTCAAGAATAGGATTGTCAATGGGTTCAGGAAAACAAATGTCAAAAATATAATTTCCATTATCTGTACGATACAAGCTCTGATCTTGATTAACTCGTAATGATCCGCAATAACCGTGATCCTTAAGTTTTTTTACTATATGATGAAATGTAAATGTTGAAATCTCGGTAGCTACGGGAAATTTTCCTAACTTATTCACAAGTTTAGTCTCATCGATCACAACGATCATTTCTTTACTTGCTGAGGCAATGAGTTTTTCTCGTAAAAGAGCACCTCCTCCTCCTTTAATCATCTGTTTGAAAGGATCTATTTCGTCCGCTCCATCGATTGTTAAATCTAATTCTAAAATAGTGTCTGAATCGACAATAGGAATGCCAACCAACCGAGCTTGCCGCATGGATCGTTCTGAAGAGGCAATTGCAGTTATTTTTAGGCCTGCTTGACAGCGCTTACCCAAAGCTTCAATGAAGTAGGCTATTGTGGAACCTGTTCCTAAACCAATAATCATTTGATCTTGAACAAATTCTACAGCTTTAAGGGCAGCTGCCTTTTTTGCTTTAATGGATGGCGAATCGTTTGTTTGTGTCATATAAAATCCCTTGTCAAAAAATAAGCTTATTAATCAGAGAAATTTATGCCCCAAAGGGACAACCAATAGGCTTGCATCTCTGTATTTAAAGCAGGATAAATTCTATTCCATAACCACTCATTACTTGCAAACAAAGGTTTGTATGTTCCCCAATGTTTGGTATCTACAAAAGCTAATTTTCCTGTTTCAGTAAATACTAAATTTTGAAAATGGGTATCCCATAATTTTAAAAGACAAACCATTTTAAAAATTTTATCGAGTGTAGGAGCATCCATTTGTTTCCATTGTTTAACATTTTCTTTGTCAGATAGTGGATACATATCTTCAGCAATTAAAATGTACCAGGTTTCATTCAAAGAGTTTGACTTTGGTAAAGGATAAAGCCATTTTTTTGGTACGTTAAATATATCCTCAAAACTAAATGCTTTGATACTAGCCTCAATCGTTTGTGATCCAGTGAAACGCATTGTCCATTCATTGTAATGCGTTTCATGAGGAATATGTCCTTGGCAAGCAATTTTAAAGATGTAACCAGGGATTGCTGGATGTTTAACAACAGTACGTAAATAATGATCTTTTAAGATTTCAAATCCGTAAGTAGTCAATAAATCAGGTTGACATATTCCCTCCATCAATTGTTTTTCAAATGATTTCAACAAAACTGCTGTAGGATGATGAGGAGATATAAAAAATGGAGATAAAAATAATCTAACGAAGTCGTCATGTGATAAAGGAGTATCTTCGGGAGGCTTTGGATTTTTTTTAGGAAAGCGATAAAAAGATTTTTTTTGTTCTAAAGAAATAATATCGCTGTTTATTAAGCTTAACCAGCCTAGAGAAAAATAAATGAGCTTTTTTATTTTCTTACTATTCATTCAAAAATCTTTTTTTACGTGGTCTATCCATCGTCTAATTTGAGAAATTTATAAAATTGGCGAAAAAGTTGTGTAAAAGTAAATTTGGAATGATGGTCTATGCGATTCATCATATGTTAAAGCTTTATATTAGGAAAAGGTTTTAGGGTCAGCATTTTTTTTGATTTGGATGTATAAAAATTTAGTGGTTATTATATTAACTTTAATGCAGTTTTTAATCTTTTTGTCTAAGCTAAATGGGGACTAATCGCGCAGAAGCAGACTCAAAACTTATAGTAGCGCCGCATCTCCACAACAGGAAAACTTGTGATGATAAAATTAAGAAATTTGAAAGAGTTATTGACTCAAATTTTTCCGGAAGAAGGTTTGATAGATTATTGTTCGAATGGTTTACAAGTGGAGGGAAAAAGCGAAATAAAAATTTTAGCAACAGCTGTCTCAGCAAGTTTAAATACGATTCAAATGGCCATAGAAAGAAATGTGGACGCACTTATTGTTCACCATGGAATTTTTTGGCAAAGAGATAGTTATGTGATTGAAGGAACTAAAAGGGAAAAGCTTTTTACTTTACTGAGATCAGGGGTTTCTCTTTTCGCATACCATTTGCCCTTGGATAAGCATCTCACATTAGGCAATAATTGGAAGGCAGCTCGTGACTTGGGATGGGAAAAATTAGAACCCTTCGCCTTTATGAATGGAGTTCCAATTGGCGTCAAAGGAAAAATTAAACCAACAAAACGAGAGATTGTTAAAACAAACCTGGAAAGGTATTATCAACATTCTGCTAATTGTGCTTTGGGAGGGCCAGAGCTTATTCAAACTTTAGCTTTAGTGTCGGGGGGAGCTCATAAATCTATTTTGGACGCAAGTCGAGATCAGGTAGATGCTTTCATCACGGGAAGCTTTGATGAGCCTACTTGGCATCAGGCATTTGAAGAAAAAATTAATTTTTATGCATTAGGGCATTCTGCGACCGAACGTGTAGGTCCGCAGACATTAGCCA
The DNA here is from genome assembly GCF_000648255.1 of Candidatus Protochlamydia sp. R18. Classification (NCBI taxonomy): domain Bacteria; kingdom Pseudomonadati; phylum Chlamydiota; class Chlamydiia; order Parachlamydiales; family Parachlamydiaceae; genus Candidatus Protochlamydia; species Candidatus Protochlamydia sp. R18. The sequence continues at coordinate 23,829 of NZ_BASL01000611.1, forward strand.
AATATTTAGAAGAACAATTAAAAACGCCTTGTCTATTTTTAGACGCGTTTAACCCCTTTTAAATATGAGTTTTCTGATTTCCAGTTGTTGCTGAAAACATTCAGCAACAACTGTTCTATCTACTGTTATGGAGAAGAAGCTTCTGAAGAAGCGGTGATATCTTCAGCACTGTTTTGCTTCATGATTTCTTTAACGCGTTTAACTAAATCATCTGAATTTGCACGAACCGCTAGCAAAATTCCACCGGATTTTAAACGGTTTTCATAACGTTTAGCTTCATATTCAGGAATACCACCACCAACTAAAGCGCCAATAATTCCACCAATTGTTCCTCCAGCACCAAGCCCACTTAAAGCGGCCATGATAGGTCCTGCTGCGATGAATGGCCCAGCTCCCGGAATTGCTAAGGCTCCAATTCCAGCTAAAAGTCCAAGGATACCACCCGCAATACCACCCGCAGTAGCTCCAGTTGTTGCTCCTTCTGGTGCTTTAGTATTTTTTTCGTGACCTAGGCTGCCTGGTGTCGACTCTTTTGTTTTCTCAGAAGCTGTTTGTTCTAAAGAATTTGGTAGACGTTCTTCTGTTCTCCAATTACGGACGCCAGAAAGATTATCGAATTCATGGAAATTTTCATTTTGAGGAGAAAGAAATGAAATGTCTGCTTTACTAACTCCGGCATCGACAATTTCTTTAATCGCTTTCTCTGCCTGAGCACGTGTAGACAAAATTCCGTAAACTGCTTGATTAGTCATAAATTCTCCTTTTGTTGGAATTCTCATCTTATAACCTATGAGAAGAGGAAGAGATTAATGACTTGAAAAGTATTCAAATAATTTAAAATTTTTCTCTCATCACACTAATAGGAAAGATGAATTAAAATAGAACCCTTTAACAAAACTATTCAACATCTAGCTTGTTTGATAACCAGGCTAGATGTTGAAAATCATTAAAACACAAATTCTTTATACAAAGATTTAACTTAAAAAATCAATCTTTGGATAAAAATTTATTAGCGATTTTCAGCTTTAACAGGTATTTCGCGTATAACTTCAAGTTGATTATCAACATTCTTTACGCCATTAATAGACTTAGCTTTTTTACTAATTTGATTTTTTTCATCTTCACTATTAACGGGCCCACGTAAAGTAACAACGCCATTAATTGTGATAATTTTAACATTTTTCCCGTTTGTAGATAAGGCTTCTTCTTCAACTAAAGCTTGGCGGATTTTTTGAGTGATAGCGCGATCTGCTTCGGTTTCAGATTGGTCTATAGGTGTTAAAGTATGACCATTACGATCACGAGCATTACGAGCAGTATTGTCAGCATTAGTTTGATGTGTATTTTCACAGGCTGTTAAAGCTAAAGAAAGAGCGGTCAAAGCAAATAAATGTTTTTTCATTTTAAAATCCTCCTTACGGTGTTTATATACAAATTTAATAACAAATGTAAGTCTTTAACGTCAGTTGAAACGTTTTATTTTTTTAAAGATATTTAAACTCCTATTAGTCCAAGTATTTAAGTTTTCATTGTAGATTTGATTAAAATGCTCAAAATAGGACTTAGTTCGGAGAATAGAGGATTTAAAAAAAAAATCAAATAAATAAAGTTTTTAATTCAAATTAAAAGTCAAAAATCTCTATTCATTTATCAAGTCTACCATATGGCATTTTTTATAATCATCAGGAGAGTTTTTCAAAGCGATATTTTTAATGGAAAATAACTTTGATGAAAAAAAGGAGTGAGAATTTCGATATCAAAGCATTGACAGAAAAGGACATATCTAGAAAAATGTCGAAACCAATTTGACTAAAGCGCATTGAGATAATAAACTGAGGGATACAAAACTTAGTCATAGACATGGAAAAATAAGCGTTAACCCTTAATTATTGAACTTTAGATATGGCACTTTCGACACTTAGGCAAGGATTTAAATATGACAAATGTAATTGATGTTTTACGAGAGCGCGGATTTATAGATGCTGTGACAAGCGAAGAAATTCGTCAGCTGACAAATCAACCTATTAAAGTTTACTGTGGATTTGATCCGACTGCCGATAGCTTACATTTAGGAAATTTGGTTGCTATTATGGGTCTTGCTTGGTTTCAAAGGTTTGGTCATACACCAGTAGCTATTGTGGGAGGAGCAACTGGAATGATTGGCGATCCATCAGGAAAAAACGCTGAGAGACAACTATTAGATGAAAAAAAGATTCAACACAATCTAAAAAGTATAAGTAAAAATCTAGAAGCTATCTTAGATTTTAATCATCCAACTGTCCCGGCAATCATTTTGAATAATCTTGATTGGTTTAAAAATTTTACTTTTATTTCTTTTTTGCGTGATGTAGGTAAATTATTTCGATTGAGTCCTATGCTTGCTAAAGACAGTGTAAAGACACGATTAAATTCTGAAGAAGGAATGAGTTTTACAGAATTTTGCTACCAGATTTTGCAAGGTTATGACTTTTTACATTTATTCGAAAATTATGGCGTGACTGTCGAGTTAGGAGGAAGCGATCAATGGGGAAATATTACTGCAGGAACAGATTTAATTCGTAAAGTGCATGCCAAACCAGCTTATGGAATTACATTTCCTCTTCTGACTAAAAGTGATGGACAGAAATTTGGTAAATCGGAAAAAGGAGCTGTTTGGTTATCTCCAGATAAATTATCTTCTTATGAATTTTATCAACATTTGATTCGAGTAGAGGATGCCGACGTCATTAATTTAATGCGTATGTTGACTTTCTTAGATATGGGAGAAATTCGCCATTATGAGCAAATGATGAAAGAAGCAGATTATGTTCCGCGAACAGCTCAAAAAAGATTGGCCGAGGAAATTACACGTTTAGTGCATGGAGAAGAAGGACTTAAAATAGCAATTAAAGTCACAGAAGGTGTTGCACCAGGTTCTCAAACTAGCTTAAATGCTGATATATTGGAAAAACTTGCAGCTGATATGCCGAGTTGTGAGATGAAATTAGAAAATGTTTTAAATAAAAAACTAATTGATTTACTTGCAGAAACAAAGTTACAAACGAGCAAAAGTGAAGCAAGACGTTTATTGCGAAATGGTGGTGTATACATCAATAATAAAAAAATTGAAGATGAGAATCATATTATTAGCGTTGAATGTTTGATCTCTAGTCGATTAATATTATTAGCTGCGGGTAAAAAAAATAAAATGATCATTCGGCTGATGGAAGAATAAAAAAGCGAGTTTTTTGTTTAAGAATAATTTAAAGAAGTCGTCAATATTGAATGATAAAAAAAAATAACTCGTTCAATAATGATGATAAAGTATTAAGTGTAAATTTTATATTTCAATGAGTTTCTAATATAGATATTTTCCTATACTTTGCTGAGAATAACGGCAAAAAGAACTTGATTGAAAATCAAAAGGATAAGAAAATATCAAGAAACTTAAATTAAGCAAACAGTGAAAAAAAATGAAGGAGTGTGGCCTTATGGCAACCAGTACAAAGAAGAGCACAATGACAAAAAAGAAATTGATTAATTCAATATCCCAGGACAAAGGGATTCATCCTAATGATGTTCGTCATGTGATTCAAGCTTTTCTCGATAAAATCACAGATTGCTTATCACAAGGAGAGCGACTAGAGTTTCGAGAATTTGGGGTATTTGAAGTTGTTGAAAGAAAGCAAAAAATCGGCCGTAATCCAAAAAACGCTGCAGTGCCTATTGTCATTCCTGCTCGCCAAGCTGTTAAGTTTACTCCTGGGAAAAAAATGCGACAGGTAGTTGAAATGGAAGAAAGTTATCTGGCAGAAATTAGTTCCTAGTAGATATTCTTGATTAAACTCCATTAACAGGATTTGTTTAAAAATTGAGTAATTGAAACTTTGAGTTTCAATAACACAATTTTATTTAAACAAGTTAAAATTATGCATAGCTAATGTATCATGGTTTACATGAATCATGATCCGCTTAATTAACCAGATCACATGAAATTTGAATCATTCCCGACTTGTTCACAGGATTTAAGGGGTACGGCACTCATGATTGACAAGCTTCCTCTTCAATCTCATTATGAAGCAAGGGTTGAAGATTTAGAAAATCCTTCTGAATTGGAATTAGCTATTCATAAATACCTGAGTAACCAATCTATTTGTTTGAAAAACCTTATTGATACATGCGCTTGGCATGAGACCTTAATGTCGGCAGAAAAAACAGTAGAAAATTGGAAATATTTACTCACACTCACTCTTCTTAACTATTGTATTTCCAATTCAGGGAAAGAATTGGCGGCAAAAGTCCGTTTATTTGAGCAGAAACCATGGAATCAAGATTCCCAGTATTTTAGAATTTTGGTTGCTCTCAATCATGCCCTAACCAAAATGTCTGTGCCTGAGGTCGGTATTAGTCTGCTTGAAAGTGGGGCAGCTTTGATTGACTTGCAAGAGTATTCTTCTTGGCAAGCATTTCCTTATATTCCTCATCATCTAGAATTTGGTATTTATCTTAGTATCTTAGTTTATCTGACAAAAAGAGATGATCTTAAAAAGTCTCTTATTCGTTTAGGCAAATGGCAACTAAATACTTTAGATGCAAATTATAAACCTCTTACAGCACTTTTTGTTAGAGAGCAGAATGGGGATCCGGAAGAAAATTTATTGCTTTATTACCTTTTTTTTCATTGCCTAGCTGCTATTACGGAAGAAAATGAATTTATAAGTGCTCTAGAAGCTTTATCTAAGCAATTAAAAAACAGAAATTACTCGAAAAAAATTCATCCATTATGGATTTTGATCGAAAGTTTTTTCAAAAGATTGCCGGAGAAAACTACTTTTTTTACCCTTCCAGAACATATTTATGATCCTTCGACATCTCTTGTTGGGTATCGTTCCTCAAATGGATGCACAGTTTGTACTTTGCATGGAGGGCGTACTGGTCTCGGCTGCATCAAATTAAAAGATGTAGAAATCGTTAATTTTGGCCCTCAATATTTACCCTTAAGCGAGTGTTTAGGTTTTGGAATCGAAGGAAATCATTTGTCTGATCATGGTCTTCGTAAATCTATTATTGAATTAAAAAAACAAGGATTCAGTTTAAAAGGTTGTACCAGACTTGTCGATCAACCTTCTTCTTCTCCCTTTCAAATCGGATTATTTAGAGGAATCTGGCTTGAGGTTACACAAGAATTGGTGCAAGATCGATTAAATTTAAAAACCACTTTTTTAGGTTTAGATGGTTGGGAAGGAACAGCATTTAGCTTTTTTGCAAAAGCTGAAAAATGTCGAATCAAAGGAGTAAAAACACTTTTACCAGGGACACTTGATCGTTATGAGGGAAATGCACAACAGATTTCTTTAGAAAGTAAAGCAGCCTCTTTGAATCTGAATATTCCTTCTTTTGGAGGAACGGTACAAGTCATTCCTTTAGCGGGGAAACATGATTTTTGGGGAGCTAATTTTTTGATTGCTTACATTCTTCACTCAGATCAAAAAAACTATCATTGGCAAATTGAATTTTCAAAAGAAAATCTCATGGATTAAAGAGATCCTCAAACTTGTTTTTAGATTGCTGATTAGGCGATGAAGTAGGTAGGAGATTTTGAATAGCAAATTCATCACAAAAATTATTGAGTTGTCGATCTGAAACGAATTCTGTTCTAGGTATGGCACAATTGTTAGAGCGACCTGGTTGATAATACTTACAATTTTGGCAACAATGTAAAGCAGAACCACACTTATCGCATGTTTCTCTAAAAGATAGTTTACCTCGGAAAAACTCAGGTAATTTTGTTCCACAGTGCCAGCAGTACAATCTAAATTTACCCACTTTGTTTTATTATTGTGTTAAAGAATAATAATAGAGATAATAAATACTCAAGTTTTTTATTTGCTTAGAGGTTTTATCTTTTTTGGCAAAAAGATTTTAACTTCATAACATGAATGAGAAATATAGGTTCTTAAGCCTACATTTGACGAAAAAAGGTTAAATACATGACATTACCCAAATTGCTTGCCTTTCTCTGTATTATTCTTTTTGGAGCGATTGGAATAGCTGCAATTTTTAAGAGTTCCTCTACTCCGGTATCTACAAGACCGTTAAATCAAATTCCTCTTGAAATTGATTTAGACCAAAATATACAAGTAATTACCCCTGCTTTGGCAGTTGCTCAGCAATCACGTTCTCCCGATTTTTCATTATCAACGTTCGAGCTTCCTGAAGCTAATCGAATTGAAGAATTGTTCGTTAAAGATTCAAAGTTACCCATTGTAGAAACAATTACGTATAAAAGTCGCGTCAATTGGCAAAAAGGTCGCCCTGCTTGGTTATCTGATTATGCTGCTCATTTTGAAACCTCAAGACATTTTATTGCTCGAAGTCTTAATGGTAAACCTGATTATTTAAAACAAGATTTGGCAGAAGGAGAGCGTTTTAACGTTCTTCGCAAAGATAAAAATATTCAATTTTACCTCATCGTTGATACCTCTCGTTGTAAAATGTGGTTTTATTATTTAGCTGATGATGAAAAAAAACCTGTTTTAATCAAAACGTATCCGGTGGGATTAGGAAGATTGGATTCTTCTAGTAGTTCGGGCTTATTAACACCTCTAGGAAAATATTCTTTAGGAGATCGCATTGTGACCTATAAACCGAAATCCATGGGCATTTATCAAGGAAAGAAAACGGAAATGATTACTGTTTTTGGCACTAGGTGGATTCCTTTCGAGCAAGAAATTGGTCATACAACTGCTCCTGCTAAAGGATTCGGTATTCATGGTACACCCTGGGAATATCAATCTGGATTAGCAGTGGATCAAATTGATAGTGTAGGGAAATATCAGAGTGACGGATGCATCCGTTTAACGACTCCTGATATGGAAGAGTTATTTTCAATTATTGTGACTAAGCCAACAACAATTGAAATTGTTAGAGATTTTTCTGAGGCGACCTTACCAGGAATACTGGATTAAATCCTAATTTATTAAAAATTAAATAGATAGAACCTTTAAAGGAAGGAGTACTCCGTTGGATATTTTACCCCATGAAAAGCAAATTCATGAGTATATCAAAACGATTGAGCACCTCAAAAAACAGAGTCAAGACAATCCAATTTTTGATGTTGAAATTCAAAAATTAGAGCAGAAATTAGATAGTCTCAAGCAACATGTCTATTCCGAATTGACCCCTTGGCAAAGAATTATGATTTGTCGCCATCCCTCTCGACCGCATGCTGTCGATTTTATTCGCCATCTTTCAGAAAGTTTTGTAGAACTGGCTGGTGATCGCAGTTACAGAGAAGATCATGCGATTGTCGGAGGTTTGGCCAAAATTGGAGGGATCAAATGCGTTGTTATTGGACAAGAAAAAGGTTTTGATACAGAGAGTCGAGTTTATCGAAACTTTGGAATGTTAAATCCTGAGGGTTTTCGTAAAGCTTTACGTTTAATGCAAATGGCTGAGAAATTTCAATTACCTATTATTTCCCTTTTAGATACACCAGGGGCATATCCAGGCCTTGAAGCAGAAGAACGTGGCCAAGGATGGGCGATTGCTCGAAATCTTCGTGAAATGATGCGTATTAATACTCCAATCATTATAACAATCATCGGGGAAGGATGTTCGGGAGGGGCCCTTGGAATGGGAATAGGAGACGTCATTGGAATGTTAGAACATGCCTATTATTCCGTTATTTCTCCAGAAGGATGTGCGTCAATTCTTTGGAAGGATGCCTCTAAAAACGTCGAAGCCGCCTCTGCCCTCAAATTGAATGCTGAAGATCTTTTGAATCTTAAAATCATTGATAGTATTATTAAAGAACCCCTTGGTGGAGCTCATCATGATCCTCACATAACTTACCAAAATGTCAAACAATTTTTAGTTGAACAGTTACATATCCTTAGACGAATTCCTTCTCAAATTTTACTTGAACAACGTTATTTGAAATTTCGTCAAATGGGAGAATTTTTAGAGGGTTAAAAGTTTTATGCGTTTGTTAATGAAAACAGCATTAATGGGAAAGCAACACCGTTTTCTGATTATCCTAACAATTTTATCGATGATCTTTTTAACGATTGCCTCTCAGTTAGAAGTTATCGCGCTTGGGGTCATTACAAGAAAAGGACCAGATTTTTTTGAACTATTTGCCCCTATGAAAGATGGAAAATTACAACGTCAGACAGAGGTAAGCTGGAATCAAATGCAAGATAGATGGGTAGAAATCGAAGGACCTGAACGAGATACTATAACTCTGCAAGATACAATCCATTTTCTTAATCAACATACAGGAACGAATCAAAATCTCGTTGAAAAAGTCATAAAAAGTTTAGATTATTTTATTCCTGTGTCTTCTAGTTTGAAAGCCTTAGCTTTTTTTATCGTTATAGTTGCCTTGTTTAAAGCCCTCTCGCTTTTTAGTCAACGCTTTACCGCAAGACTTGTTGCAATTCGAGTCAGCCGAGATTTACGTCAAGCTTATTTTGAACATATTCAATCTCTTCCCATGACATTTTATCAAAAACATCATATTGGAAGTTTATCTTCTCGCGTCGTAGGCGATGCCTCTTTAGTTGCCGAAGCTTTGAATGCATGTTTAGTGAATTATTTACAAACTCCTTTTACAGTATTTACAACACTGACTTTGTGTTTTTACACTTCTTGGCAATTATCGCTCATTATTTTTTTTGGTTTTCCTCTCATTGTATTTCCGATTATTTTTTTAGCTAAAAAAGTAAAGAAAATTTCTAAACAAATTCAAAAGAATCAAGAAATATTCAGTTCTGTTTTGATTGATTTTTTAGCAGGAATCCAAACTGTCAAAGTCTTTGCTATGGAAGAATTCTCATTGAAAAAATACCGTGAACAAAATGGAAAAATGGCCGCTCTCGAGCAGAAAAGTGCTCGTTATGACCTTTCTTCTAGACCTATTGTTCACACAATTGGAATGTTTTTTTTAGCGACGGCGCTTCTTTATGGATTGTATATTTTACAATTAAATGTTTCCGACGTTCTTGTTTATTGTGGTTTACTTTACGTTTTTTATGAACCTATCAAAAAATTTGCAGAAGAAAATACTCACATTCAAAAAGGAATTGCTGCCGCAGAAAGAATGCAAGAGGTTTTACATGTACAACCGCAGATTAAGAATCAGGATGGAGCGTTAGAGCTTAATCATGTGGAAGAAACCATAGAGTTTGACCAAGTTTGGTTTCGGTATGATTCAAAATGGGTTCTAAGAGGAGTAAGCTTTACTATTCAAAAAGGGCAGACTGTTGCATTAGTAGGCCCGACAGGTTCTGGAAAATCGACTATTGCGCAGCTTTTACCTCGTCTATATGATATTGAGAAAGGAGAAATACGAATTGATGGTCACTCCTTAACTGCCTATACGCAGAAGTCACTTCGAGAACAAATGGCCTTTGTCCCTCAAAAACCTTTTTTATTTTTAGATACTGTTGCTGAAAATATTTCTTTTGGTAGACCTTTTAGTCCACTAGATATTCAAGAAGCTGCGAAGCTTGCACATGCCGATGAATTTATTCAACAATTGTCAGAAGGCTATCAAACAGAACTTTCGGAGGCGGGAAAGAATTTATCGGGAGGGCAACAGCAACGATTAGCTATTGCCAGAGCTCTTGTCAAAAAAGCCCCTATTTTGATTATGGACGAAGCAACTTCTGCTTTAGATGCATTAAGTGAAGCACATATCAAATCTGCTTTAAACCAACAACGTGGCAAAATAACACAAATTATTATTGCGCATCGATTATCGACAATTGAAGACGCAGATAAGATCATCTATTTAGAAAATGGAGAAAAGATTGCAGAGGGAACAAAAGATGAATTGCTGCATTGTTGCCCCTCTTTCAGAAAAATGTGGGACGTGATGTATACACAAAGGAGTGAAAAGCCAGTACAGACACATTAAAGAATTCGTTGAATTATCCGTGTAAGCTATCTAGCTGGGCCATTCTCGAGAAAAGAAAAGCCAAGTTTCTTTAATTTTAAGGAAGAAACTTTTTTGTTTCCTCCATGTAAACTTGGTTTATTAGCATCCCATTGAATGGAAGGAAGATGGGCTGATTGTAGCAATTGCTCATAAAAAAGCTTTCGGGGAATATGAAAATCGTTACAGAGATTAAAAATTCCGTGCAATTTATTTTGCAAAGCAAAATCTAATGCTCGGACAATATCTGTGAGATGAATTACATTAGTCAATTGATTTCCCGTCCCTGGAAATGAATGTTGGTGCATTCTAATCACGCGATCAGTAATCCACCGACCAGGTCCGTAGATTTCGCCAAGTCTAAATATTGTGACATTAACAGAGCTAGGAGCCTTCAAAAAAAATTGTTCTGTTTGGCTCAAGCAATAACTTTGTTCATTAAGAGGGTTAAGTAACGTGTTTTCATCAACCCAGTTTCCTTGAAAATCTCCATAAACAGAAGTACTTCCAGTATAAATTATTTGCTTTAAAGAAGGAGTTTGGGGTAATAACTCAATAATGCGCCGTGCTGTTTCTAAGTAAGTATTCTGATAATCTCTTGAAGAGGCAGCGGCAACAGAAACTAATAAAATGTCTTGATTAGCTAGAAAAGGAAGAATGTTATCATCTGTTAATTGGTGGACTTGATGAGCAAACGTTTGAAGAAAGTTGATTTTTTCTATCTGCCGTGTGGTAACAGTTAAAAAATGAGATTGATTTTTCCAGAAAACTGCGGCAGCTTGACCAACATATCCACATCCTAAAATCCCGATTCTCACATGGACTCTGCCATTTCTAGTAAACCAAGCTTTACAAAACTTGCTTTCAGTTCTTGATTTTCAGGTTTATCAAAAGCCCCTGTCGTTGCTAGCCATGAGATATAATTTTTTGGAATTTTATTTAAGGGCTGCCCTTGGTGTTTGCCAAAAGGCATATGTTGGATAGCTCTTGGGCGATTTAATAAATCAAATACATCTTGAATTTCTAAATCATCAACCATTGAGCGAAAAACTCTTTCTAAAACAATCACGTCATCTAATGCTCTGTGCGCATTGTTAGCAGTTATTCCATAAATTTCTCTTAAAAACTGTAATGTATGCCGAGGGAGATCTGATCGGTACCGTCGTGCCCATTTTAAAGAATCAAGAAACTTCCAATGAGTTGGAAGAATAAGTTGATTCCTCTCAAATTCGTGCCGTAGAAAATGAAGGTCAAAATTGTCATTATTATGCGCGATTAAAACAACTTCACCGGCACAAAATTCGACAAATTCTGCCCCGACATCTGCAAAAGAACCTGCGTTTGCAACCATTTCATCAGTAATATGATGAATAGCGGTGGATTCTGGAGGAATCGGAAAACCAGGATGAACGAATTTCTCAAACCGTCGATTTTGAACAGGGTCATAGGCAGCAATTTCAATTACCCGATCTTTTTCAGGTTTTATGCCTGTCGTCTCTGTATCATAGTAAATCGCTCTTAAAGACATGGATTAGCTTTCATTCTCCATTTCACGTGTTTTTTCCAATATTTCATCAAGTGTTGTTTGGCCAAAACCGACAGCTTCGATGGGTGTCGCAAACATTTTACAAACTTGCTCAATTGTTTTAAGAAAAGCCAATAAGAGTTCCTCGTCGATGTTTTTGTTTGGTGTTGGGAGCATGAGTCTATAAAATATAACACCTGCAATTTCGTCCATTCCAAAACCTGGAACGTCAAGCTCTTTATTGAGAAGATGCAGAAGTCTAGCCATATCAGAAATAACTGGTTTTGCTATTTGGCAGGGAATAAACAAAAGTAATTGAAGTAGGTTTCCCTCATCAAAAATTCTCAAAAATAAAGGATACTCTTTATTTGCAATCTTAAGGATTGTATAAACCTGGTCGGTTTCGAGTTGAATATCAGCTTCGTAATGATTTCTCTGCATCGCAGTTAATAAAGCCTTGAGGCTCATTTCAATGGGAGTTGTCATATTAATTTCCTAGCCCAGGTAAAAAACTATTGGGTTTTTCGCAGGTCACAGAAGGATTGTTGGTCGTCGGAACAACAGAAAATTCATTTTCTCCTGGCATGCGATAGCAGCTAGAAAGAATTAACAAAAGAGAGCATAAACTCAAAACGGTCGCAATTTTTTTCATCTTTACATCCAATTAAACATAAAATTGGATTGTAATTTAACTGTTTCATTAAATTCTCGCAATAGCCACTTAAGTTGGCGTATAAAAAATAGGCTAGATTCAAAAAATTTTCAATTTCTAAATCTGAAATTTCATCTCAGGATAGCTTAGTCGGATTGGAAAAATAAGGGGGAATCGCAGGGCGCTTGTAATTAGTGTCGTCCCCTTCTTCCAAAAATCCGATGGTTGCGAGATGGGAAACCCCGGCTACAGATTCGCCAATTAAAAGATGCTGTCCTTTCACTTCAATCAAATAAATAGTAGATCGTGGTGTTAAGTGCCTAGTTTCTAGGATCTTAATGGAGCTGGCTTGGTTCATTTGAGTGACTTTTGATTTAGTCATGCGTTTGAGCATCCAAGAAGCCAAGAGCATAAAGCTAATTAATAGTCCTAGGATGAATAACATATTCATAAATTTTGCTTGAAAATGATCTGTTTCCGTCAACTCTGGATCTATTAAAGGATCGTGCAAGTTTTCTTCAAGAGAAATACTTTTTTGTGGTAAATGGTTTTGTGACTCTGGGGAAGAATCTATTTCACCGAGTTGTTCCCCGTATGCTGTTTCTTGCCCCTGGACAGGATAAAGAGGTGAAAAAATAAGCAAATAAAAGAAAGGGATGAGAAGATAATATTTCATAGCTATAATGGGTATCATGTTAAAAAATAACACTACATTCTCAACAGTTTTTTTCCTATGTTTTTTCGCAAAATAAAAGGAATATTTGCATTAGATATAGATGGAACTGTCACGGCAGAAACCGAAAGCATTCCTTCAGAAGTTGTTCAATTTTTTGAAGATCTTTATCAAACTGGCTGGCAATTCGTCTTTATTACGGGTAGACCTTTTCAGTGGGGAGCACGATCATTAAACGTGCTATCCTTTCCTTATGCTTTGGCGGTACAAAATGGGGCCCTTATTGTGGATATGCCTTCAAAAAAAATTCTTGCACGCAAATACTTGTCACAAAATTTGCTTCATGAAATGGAAGTTGTTTGTACAAAACATCACACAGATTTCATTATTTACACGGGACTAGAAAATAAAGATTTATGCTACTATCGATCAGACAAATTTGCTCCATCAGTTTTGAATTATCTCTGGGAACGGAAAGAACATTTAAAAGAAAATTGGTCTATCATCAAAAATTTTAATGACTTACCTGTTAAAGAATTTGCTTCGCTCAAATTTTTCGCAAAAGAAAAAGAGGCCGTTTTAATCAGTCAAGATATAGAAAAAAAATTAGGTTTACATGCCCCTACTATTCGCGATCCTTTTAACAAAGAATATTTTGTTGTACAAGTCACCCATCCTGAAGCAAATAAAGGGAGCGCACTGAAAACTTATTCTCAATTATCCCATTCGCTTTATTCCTCAATTGCAGCGGGAAATGACTTCAATGATTTATCATTACTTCAAGAAGCAACGGTTAAAGTTGCTATGTCAGATGCCCCTGACGCGTTGCTAGCAATCGCGCATGTAATCGCACCTCCGGCGCATCAACAAGGAATTATTGAAGGATTAACGAAAGCGATCGATTATCTCGCAAAAATAGGTAAAACGAATAATGGTTAATAGGCCTTTTGTTACTGTTGGAGGATTGATTTTTGCTCCAGATGGAGATATTTTTTTAGTGCGGTCCAAAAAATGGAAAGACCTGTATTCATTACCGGGGGGGAAAGTAGAGTGGGGAGAAACTCGTCTTGAGGCTTTCAAAAGGGAAGTATTTGAAGAAACAGGTTTAAAAATCTGTAAAATTAAATTCGAAATGGTGCAAGAGAGCATTTTTTCAGAAGAATTTTGGGATAAAGGACATTTTGTCATGAATGATTTTGTGGCAGAACTTGATCCTAGCTCTTCTAAAGATAAAGTTCTTTTAAATGATGAGGCTTATGAATATTTATGGATAAAACCTGAACAAGCACTTAAATTGCCCCTTCACAAAGCATGTCGACTTCTCATTGAAAGATATTTGACACAACAAAAGCCCTTCAATCGCTGGGGATTCATTGGATTTAAAAATCATAAAGTTTTTTGTAAAATCGGGATTTATCCTCAGGAGAAAGCACAAGAACAAACCCTTTATTTCGATGTAAAAGCAAAAATAGATTTTAATAAATGTTCCACAAGTGATTGTATAAAAGATACTTTAGATTATACGAAACTTGCACATGTTTGTACTATGATAGCAAAAAGAGACTCTTATCAATTATTAGAAACTCTTTCTTGCGCTATTTTAGATTACTTGTTTAGTCAGTTTGATGTTCAATGGGTCCACTTGCGTATTAAAAAACCCGGCGCAATTTCTAGTGCAAATTTCGCTTTAGTTGAAATTGAGCAAGAGAGGAGTTGTTGATGGCTTGGACATTAGTGACTGGAGGGGCGAAAAGGCTTGGGGCTCACCTGTGTTATGCGCTTGCTGAACAAGGATATTCTGTCGTTGTTCATTATAATAAAAGTGAACAAGAAGCTAAAGATGTTGTTAAGAAATGTCAAGAAATAGGGGTGGAAGCTGCTGCAATTCAAGGGGATTTTTCGAGTAACGAAGCTATCCTTGACTTTACTAAACGATACTTACTCGAGTTTAAAGAAACAACAAATTTAATTAATAATGTAGGAAATTATTTTGTTCGATCTGGATTGCAAACACCTTTATCAGATTGGATGGCCCTTTTTCAAATAAATTTACACGCTCCATTTATCCTTATCCAAAAATTGATCCCATCTTTGATAGAATCTAAAGGTCAAATTATTAATTTAGGGGTAAGCGGTTTGTACGAAAACCCTGCTGGAATTTATTCAACAGCCTATCGTATGACTAAATCATGTTTGTGGATGTTAACAAAATCTTTGTCGGCTGAATTGGCTTCTAAAGGAGTGAGAGTTAATATGGTTTCCCCGGGTCAAACGGATCTTTCCGTAGACTTGCAACATCAAAAGCATAAATTACCAATGAATAGGCCTTGTGAGTGTAGAGAAATTAGTCGAGTCATCACTTTCCTTCTTCATCCCGATAGCGTTTATATCACAGGTCAAAATATTGAAATAGCCGGAGGAAGTTAAATACATGTATGACCAAGACAACGATTTTTCTAATCGAATGAAGCTTTTCATTGAAAATGCTATTATGGTAGGCCGTTTCTATCAAAGTTCGCAAACGGGCTATCTTCATTATTATCATGGGATGCCCATTCCGGCTACACATCAAACAATTCCAATTTATGAAAATGTTTTATTTGTTTTAGCTTTATTGAGATCGCGATTGATTGAAAATATTCATGAAGCGAAACAGCTATTACAAAATATTTTAGCATTTCAATCACAGGTGTCGGAGGAAACTCAAGGTAATTTTCCTGTTTATTTACATCAGTATCCTCTTTGCCATCAGGGTGAAACTGGAATTTCGTTAATAGCTCCCTTTTATTGGATCTTAAAAAATTTCGGACATGTTTTAGGACAAGAATTGAAATTTGATTTAGAAAACTCCTTATCTCGTTTAATTGACTATGGTAGAACTGCACATCAAAAAAATCCTTTCCCTTATTCGATTGCCGTAAGATTAGCTGCAGGATTAATGGCTGTTGGAAAATTATTGAATCGGCAAGATTGGCAAGAAGAGGGAATTGATTTATGGAAACAACTTGCTCGCCCATCTATCAGTTGGTATGCAACAGCTTATTTATCTGATCTGTTGATTTCTCATCAGATGGTGGTAGGTCAAGAAATTAAAGACTGGGAATTATTTTGGGCTTATCTCAAACAAACATGGAATTCGCAGTTGTGTTGTTATACAGGTCCTCATGTGAGAGAATGGCAAAACAAAGATGAACCTTTAAATTATTTTTATGATCTTATCATGAAATGCTGGTTTTCTCTTGCATTGCCTCGCTTTAAATCGCATGAAATAATTCATCTAGAGGCCGTTTTAATTCACAGTCCGTTTTCAGAAGATTTAAAATTAATCCAAAATGACTCTTTTTATCAACTAGATGGAGTTTATAAAGGTCAAAAATGGTTATTAAATAAATCTTATGAACACACTTGGGTAGCTCTCGAAAAGAAAGTATCTGCTGGTTTGATGGGAGAAAAAACATTTACTCCATTTTGCTTTTTTACTGGCCAAAACTTCCTCCATA
The DNA here is from genome assembly GCF_000648255.1 of Candidatus Protochlamydia sp. R18. Lineage (NCBI taxonomy): Bacteria > Pseudomonadati > Chlamydiota > Chlamydiia > Parachlamydiales > Parachlamydiaceae > Candidatus Protochlamydia > Candidatus Protochlamydia sp. R18. Next base: position 40,098 of record NZ_BASL01000611.1, read on the forward strand.
CTTTTGTTTGTCAAGGAGGAAGATTTTCTCAGTTAGAATTTAAAATGTTATCTTCTCATTCTTTGGAGTTTTTATTTCATTTTAATGATGCAGGGGGGGATAAAGAAGATCGGGACAAAACTAGGGATATTTGTTTTTATTGGAATGATCATGCCGAGTGGCAAGTTCGAGTTAATAATCAGCAATCTAATACTTTTGAGCTTGGCCAAACTATCCAATGGAGTTGTCAATCTCGCCCAGCTTTTACGATGGTATTTGAGCTTTTGGAGGGGAAAGGGCAATTTTTAGGACATTTAGCAAAAGGAAATCGACCTTCACAATTTAAATTAATTAGTGAAGAAAAGCATTGCCAAGCTTACGACCGTATCTTATTTATTCGAACAATTAGACGGACAGGCCCTTCCACATTGAGGGCAGTTTTGCATTTTTCTCAAAGTTAAGCTATGGATTTTAAAGTTCGAAGTTATTTTTTATTTTTGATAATCATCTGTATTTTTTTAACTCTAACAAGCTGTTGCCCCTCTTCTAGTGCTTACAGAGAGTTGTACTCCCATTTACGTCAATATAAAAAAACGCGCGTGCCAATGAAGGAAGAGAATTATTTTTTGATTATTTTAGTCAATGCACGTCATTTAGATTATACGGATACCCGTTCATTTTTTCATACAGTGGCCAAGCATCCTCGTGATGCCACTAAAAATGGAGATTTGGGACATGCTTGGATCTATTTACAAGGAAATATCAATGGAAGAATAGTCGTTATTGAAGGAGGACATTCTGGAGAAAGAGGAATGACAGATGTTCGTTATTTTGATGGCATCATGAATTATAATGATTGGGGATATGTAAATCCTACTTTAGAACAAAGGAAACATCCTTGTTATGAACCCAATCCTGCTAAATATTTATGGGCAACTTTAAACGATGGTTATTTTCAACAAGGAACAGGAGGGCATAAACCTACCTACGCTGCAAAAATTTCATTAACTAAACAACAATTCAATGCAATTATTCAAGCCATCAAAATCGATGCTTATCCTTATCACCATTATTCATTGACGCAACAGCAATGTTCAAATTTTGTTTCGAAAATAAGTGAACTAGCCGGTTTAAAATTAGAATCAGAAATTGCTATGCCTATTTATCCTTCTGTATGGTATAGAGGGCAAATGGTCCGGCTTTGGGAAGATCCTCAATATTCAGTCATCAAACTTGCAACACCTGATATCCTTGAAAAATCACTAATGAAGGCTGTACAAAAAGGTGATGCAGAATATGCTTTAGATTGGTACTTAAACAATAAATCACGTAACTAAAACTTTAATCATCAAAAAATAGCAATTAATCGGATTAATTATTCACCTTTAATTTTTGAATATTTTTAGTTTCAATAATGCTTTGATTTAAAAATATTTTATTTAAATTTCTTTCTATTACATATAGTCCGAATGAAATTTTTCTTTCGAAAAATTTCATTCGTTGAAAGCATATTTTTCATTAAAAAAATTAAACTTCTTGTTCTGCTTCTTTTAAAGTTGGGCTATCCATTCCTACTCCCATCGCATGAAGGCCGTAATCTACATAAATTGTAGATCCAGTAATTGCACAGGCTAAATCTGATCCTAAAAAAGCCGCAACATTTGCCACTTCACAAGCTTTAAGCTCTTCTTGAAGGGGGGCATTCACTTGAGAATAATTAATCATACGATCAATAAAACCAATTGCTCTAGCTGCACGACTTCGTAGGGGGCCAGCCGAAATGGTATTTACGCGAATATTCCATTTTCTGCCGGCTTCCCAGGCTAAAGTCCTGGTATCACTCTCTAAAGCTGCTTTCGCAGAGCTCATACCGCCTCCATAGCCTGGAATAATTTTTTCTGAGGCGAGGTAAGTCAGAGTTAAGGCTGACCCTTGAGAATTGAGATAAGGTCCAAGATGAGACAATAAACTCACAAATGAATAAGAGGAAGAGCTGAGAGCTGCTAGATAACCTTTTCGACTTGTTTCTAATAAAGGTTTTTGTACTTCGGGTGCGTTGGCAAGGGAATGGACGAAAATATCTATCTTTCCAAAATCCTTTCCAATTGCTTCGCAGACCTCAGAAATGGTATAGCCTCCAACACCTTTATATCTTTTGTTTTCTCTAATTTCTTCTGGAACATCTTCGGGTTTATCAAAAGAAGCATCTAGGGGATAAATTTTAGCAAAAGTAAGTAAGGATCCATTAGGTAAACGGCGTGAAGCATCAAATTTTCCCGCCTGCAAGCTAGAAGTAAAAATCTTCAAAATAGGAGTCCAAGTTCCGATAATGATTTCTGCTCCTGCTTCGGCAAGGGCTTTAGCAATGGCCCATCCAAAGCCTTGATCATCTCCTACTCCAGCAATAAAAGCTTTTTTTCCCTTTAAATTGATTTGCATTTGACAAACTCCTTATTATAGAAAATTTTAAGTGGGCTCCATTGTAAGATTTTACTTATAAGTTTGTCGAAGTTTTTTTTAGAGCTACAAAGGTGTTTATCGAATTATTTATTGTTTAATGTTTCGAATAAAAAAAACTCTTCTAATAATTAATTTTAAATTTCGGATTCTATTAAATTTTTAATAAAAATTTTGTAATTTGATATTTATTAAAGATAAAGTCAGCTTGATAAATTACCTCGATTTTTTCATTAATCGATTTTCCTTTGATTCAATATCAAAAATATAAAGTTTAAAAATTTATTGCTATTTAGTGACTAATTATAAGTCGCCTAAAATTTTTATTGGAGTTTATGTAAATACGAATGAAATTTGTTATCCTGATGCTTGTATATGGGCAAATTGGTTAAATATGATTGCTAGTCAATTCCATCAATTTGGACATATTGTTCAGAGAAAAAATAAATTTTTTTTATAAAATTTCTTTTAAAGATAAACTAGCATTAAGCATTTAATTTGGTAGGGTACCCGAGTTGATTCGCTATCGTTTAAATATTGTTGAAATCATTTTTAGATGTCATGAAGAAAAGCAGGTTATCTCTTAAAATTAATGCTGATGAAGTCTCTGTGAGGAAGTTACTGGCCTGAAGGATTCAAAATTAATTTTTTTTCTTAAGCAAATAATGATTTTTCTCATTGCTTGCATATTTCAGCATAAAACCTTATTATACATGCTAAATTTTGTTTTATCCCCTTAAAAATCAAAGATTTTATTGCTTATTGAAAAAAACAACTTAAAAAATGGCCAATAGCTATTTTCAAAATGGTAGGCACAATAGTTACTTTACTTATTCAACACAAGCATGAGAGATAGAGAAATGCGTTTGAGAGTTTTTTTTATTCGTTTGAGTTTAATTTTTTTAATGGTAATGGCTGTTTACGGTTTAGGGAGAGGTTATTTTTATTTAACAGGAGGATTCACTCTAGCAAATATCACCTCAAATTTTCCTTTTAATCCTCAATGGGAAGTAAAATCCTTTCCTGCAGAAGAACAAATCCAATTTTTACCGATCTTTGATCAACCCTATCATTATCTGGGTAAAGGATGCCAGTCGTATGTTTTTTTAAGCGAAGATGGACGATATGTCATTAAATTTTTTAAATATCAAAGATTTCGCTTACAGCCTTGGCTTCTTTATGCACCTCCGCTTCCTGCAATCATTCAATATCGAAAGGAAAAAGAAAAGAAGAAGTGGGACAAATTGGATGGATTTGTCAAAAGTTGGAAAGTTGCTTTTGAAAATTTAAAAAAAGAAACTGGACTTATCTTTGTCCATCTCAATAAAACTGAAAATCTGCAAAAGCAACTTGTTATTTACGATAAAATTGGTAGAAGGCATCAAATAGAGCTTGATCAAATGGAATTTTGCGTACAGTGTCGAGCTACTATGCTTTGTGATAAATTATTAGAATTTAAATCACAAAAACAAGATCAACAAGCAAAATTTTTAATTGTCAACCTTTTAAAATTGATTTTATCAGAATATCATCGAGGGCTTGCAGATAATGATCATGCTCTCATGCAAAATACTGGTGTTGTCAATGAAATGCCCATACATATTGATGTTGGACAGTTTGTAAAAAATGAAGTCATTAAAGATCCTGCTGTTTATCATCAGGAATTATTTACGAAAACTTACAAATTTAAAATTTGGTTAAGCGAAAATTATCCTGAACTTGCTTCTTTTTTAGAAGCTCAGCTAAAAGAAATTATTGGTCCCGCTTACTGGACCATGCAGCCTAAGTTTCGACCCAAATAGCCTTTAAAGCAAAGCAATAAAATCGAATTAATCTCCTTACTTTCAAAGCAATTTTTGTTGAACATGCATTTCTTAATTTTTTCTTTGAACGGCTGCTGCTTGTTTTAAATTCATTTCTTCAAGTTAATTAATGGGAATTTTTACTTATGCAAATCAAACTCGAAATAAGTATAACTTTTTTCCATTTGGATTAACAAGGAGATAGCTTACTTTGATTTTAACTCTGCTAAGGCTTGGCTATAAGCTGTTAGACTAACTAAAAGAGTAGCTGCAAATAGGCTAAAAGAGAATTTTTAGGGTTTTAAAAACAATATGATTGGCCTTACAGCAAATATATTCAACGTAAATTGCCCATTATAAAAGAAAATTCATGAGGAAGTTGATCTGTTAATAACCCCCTCACAAATCTTCCAATTAAAGGGATTGACTGCTGTGTAAACAATTTAAATTTATACTTCTTTAGAGCATCTAGCATTGGTTGGGAAAATCCCTTAATTGCTAATTCGTTTGATTCTCTAAACTTTTCTACAGCCATCACTTTTAACATTTCAGCTATTTGGCATTACGCATAAAATTTAAAAATGACTACGCAGCATCCAAGCAGCTTTTTCATGAGCCCTTAAGCGTTGAATTAATAAATCAGCTGTTCCTTCATCGCCAAGTTCAGAAGATTGATCAATTCTTTCTCTTAAGTGACCGCAAATAGACTCGTGGTCTTTTAAAAGCTTTTGGAGCATATCATCTCCACCCAAATCTCCATCAGATTCTTTTAATGAGGTCATTTCTAAAAATTGTTTCAAACTCCCAGGTGCCTGTTCACCTAGCATACGAATGCGTTCGGCAAGCTCATCTATCGCTTCAGCAAGTTCTTTATATTGCTTTTCTAAAAAATTATGCAAAGCATAAAAACGAGAATCGATAAGGTTCCAATGAAAATTTTGAGTTTTTACATATAACACATAGGTATCAGACAATATCAAACTTAAAAACTGAGCAATTTGCTGTCTGACACTTTGATCTAAATTGAGATTAATAGTCATAAATACTCCTTATTTGTTTAATTAATTTTTGGAGCAGAAGGAAAATCAATTTGAGGATCTGTAATATGATTAAAATAATTAGTAAAAATATTCAAAACAACAACTAGAATAATTTCCACAATTTCTTGATCTGAAATGCCAGCGGATTTTAGTTTCTCTATATCTTGATCTGAAACTTGAGCTCGTCTTTCCACAATAGTTTTGGCAAAAGTTAAAATGGCTTCTGTTTTTTTATCTTGAGAATGCCCTAGTCGTGATTCTAAAATATCTTTCTCTTGTAGACCGGCTAATTTAGCACTCACAGTATGTGCTGATAAGCAATATTGACAATCATTTGTTTGACCTACCACTAGAGCAAGTTGTTCTCGTAGTTTAGGACTTAAGCTTGTCTGCGATGCTGCTTCACTTAATCCTAAATACCCTTTTAAGGCTGCTTCAGAATTTCCCATATTTTGGAAAATATTCAGAACGCGACCCATTTTTTTTTCTAAACCAATGTAAATTTGGGTAATGTTTTGATTAGCTTCTTCTTTTGTAATAGGGCTGATTCGAGTCATTTTATACCTCTGATTAAAAATAGATGGACATGTTTAAAAAATACAATTATTGAGTAGATTCTAATTCTGCTTCATCATTAATTCCGCGGCTGAAAAAACCGCCTTCAGCGAGATCAATCAACGTTTCATCAAAGCGAGTTTCTTCATCTAAAGAGTATTGTAAAGTATCCGCAATTTCTTCAAAGTAGATTTGCTCGGTAGAAAAGTTACTTAGATGTCTAGCAAGGGCTCGTGCGGAGCCATAACTTGCGATTTCATAGTGCTTTATTTTTTGGCAAAGAATAATTAAATAAACATCTTTTAATGAAGAGGGAGTAGGAAAACGAGTGATAATTTCTTCGACCTCATTTATTAGCTCCCGCATAGATTTACAAATGCTTTCTGAGGTATTTGCATTCAAAGATTCTAAAATAAACTGAAGCCTTTTCTTTTGATTTTGAGTTTCATTAAGATGTGTTGTTAAGGCTGATTTTAATTCAGGATGTAGAGACTCTTTGATCATTTTAGGTAATAAGGCGATAAGTTGATTTTCAACATCAAAGAGGTCTCTTAATACAGTCGTAAAGACTTCAAATAAAGAATTTCTCATGATTATCTCCTTATCAACATTGGAGTTTATCATCCTAATATTTAAATGATTAAATCAACTATTTAAATAATTTATATGTTTATTATTTCTATACTAATTGAATGAGGGGATTGAGGCAATAAAATCCCCTTAAAAAGCTTAAAATTTTTTTATATAAAGTTTGTATTTTTTAGAAAAAAGGATTTTTAATAGGCAAAATGCAATGAATTTTAAAAATATAGAAGAAGCTACTAAAGGCTTTGGGAATGGATACAGAGCTATTCTCTTTATAAATAATCTAATATAATGCCAGTTTAACGTAAGAAATCCTCAAAAATATTCTAGGAGCTTAGCAGCTTCGATTTCTGTATTTGAAAAGAACGTCGAGGTTGGAATGGATTCAAGCAATAATTAGCAAGACCTGCCATCAGATTGCTAAGAAAGTTCCATCGATTTCGGAGCCGATGATGTTCTATCTGACAGCTACTTTTTAACAGATTGTTCACACTTTCAATCATAGCCCTCTTTTTTAGCATGAGTTTATCCACTAACGTGATCAATTTATTTTTCATCTTCTTCTTTACTTTTGTGAAAAGTTGAATTCCCTTTTGCATTAAAGTATTAGTCAGTTTTACTGAAATATACCCTCAATGTTTCGAAAGAGTAGTGTAATGCAGATAATGCATTTTTGAATCATGCCTTCCAAGATGTATTAAACCTAATAAGCACTATGTTCTGCTGATGGATCAATTTGATGAGTATCTTCTTCTGCATGCTTTAGCGCCTTATTTTACAACCATACCTAAGACCTAAACCATAAAGAGCTTTCTTTCCCCTCTCGCCTATTTGGTTATTGATGAGATAGAGTGTTTCAAGAACAGTATTGGAAGCCAGAGCCTGAGCAATTGCTTTTCGCTCCCTCATCGCTTATTTGGTTATTACTGAGATCAATTATTTTAAGAGTAGTATTGGAAGCAAGAGCCTGAGCAAAAGCTTCCATTCCCTTATCGCTGATGTGGGTTCTGTTAAGGTAGAGTGACTTAATAGTCGTATTGGAAACAAGATAATAAGCAATTGCTTCTGCTCCCTTATCTCTTATTTGGTTATAAATGAGATCAATTTTTATCGAGGCGCTTCTCTAAGAGAGATACTCGCTGTTTTTGTAGGCACTATACAAACAATTTTATACTTGTAAACGCCAAAAATACTCTTAAATAAGGCGCTATTTTATCAAGAATAAGGAGGAGGACAAAAGAAGAGAGCTCCATAAAAGTAAAAAATATCAAAAAAAATAGATAAAAGTGGAGCTAATCCCTAAGTTTATAGAAATTTTGCCAGAATTCTATGTTATTTCAATCCCAAAAGAATACGAAACTAAATTCGATTACCTGCTCGCCAATTCTACCAATATGCGTCTTTAAGCCAATTACGAATTTAAAATTTCAAATACACAAAAGATATAAGATTTAAGTTTTTAATAATAAGGCGGTTGGTTATTTGGATCTCCAACTAAATGTTTATCCAGCAAACCAGATAAGTTAGCTAGCATCCTTAAACCCTCTCACGGATAAATTTGTTTTTTTAAGAGATAACTTAAATCCTTTTGTTGATTTAGGATTCAAATTCTGAACTTATCTCATCAGTGGCTGTATCAGTAGTTACATCATTAAATGCATTAATTTTTTCTAAATCTTCTACAGGGACAAAAGCACCTACGGTTTTCCATTACGAGTAATCAAAAATCTCTCGCCTTTATATTTTGCTAAATTAACACATTCTGACAAGTTTTGGCGGAATTTCACGAAGCTCATTACTTTTGCTTTTTCCATATCATTAACCTATATATTTTTTAAATAATTTTAACTATTTATTAGATAACACGTTTATGACTATAAAATATAGTAAATAATTGCATTGATAAATAGGTCATCATATTCCAAATGATATAAATTACATTTGGTGATAGGATAACGATTTAATTAATCAGAGTAGTGTACACATTTAGCAATCTCTAAAAAATAGTCCTAAGTTCCGATAACGCATTATTATATCGGTAGTTAGAAAAAATAGAAAAATAGACAATGAAAAAAACAAAGTGTTAGCAAAATTTAGGTCGGTAGATATGGTCAATATGGAAAATCAGTTAGCAATACAAAAAATTGAAAATTTCGAAGTTGGCGAATATCTTGATTTGGTCAAAACAGCAAAAGAATATGCGGCTTTTGCAAGGTCGTTTAATACCAACAAATCGTATCGATCTGATTGGAATGATTTTGTTTTTTGGTGTCAGGAAAAAAAATTAAGGCCATTACCAGCTTTACCTCAAACGATTGTCGTCTATTTGATTAGTCGAGCAAATAACGCATGGATCAATCAAAAAGGGAAATTACAAAAACCTCTCAAAATTTCTAGTTTAAGCCGTAGGCTTACCTCCATTAGCCAAGCTCACAAATTAGCTAAACAGTCTTTCAACAAAAATTGTCCTGAAATACAGAAGTCTGGAAAGGAATAAAAAATAAATTAGGACCTGCCCCAAATCTGTAAAGACCCGATTTTAATAGATGATTTACGCAAGATGATCGAATCAATCAATAATGACAATAGTAAAGCAAATTCATTGTCAGGAATGCGTGAAAAGGCTTTATTGTTACTGGGATTTGTAGGCGCATTTCGAAGATCAGAATTAGTTTCTTTAACGATTGATGACATTAAATTTGTCAGAGAAGGCTTGCAAATTACGCTTAGGAAATCGAAAACCGACCAAGAAGGGAAGGGGAGAATCATTGCTATTCCTTATGGATCAAACATTCTCACTTGCCCTGTCAGGGCCTTAAATGATTGGCTTAATTGTTCTAAAATTAGCGAAGGGCCATTATTTCGACGGATCAATCGGCATGGTCAAATCATGGATAAAGCTCTAACTTCCAAATCCGTCGCATTGATTATTAAGCGGAACAAGCATTTAGAAAATCAGAAACATTCATTCTCAGGGCATAGCTTACGAGCTGGATTTGCTACAACTGCTGCCATCTTTGGTGTTCCTGAGCACCTGATCATGAAGCAAACAGGCCATAAAAGCTCTGATACCATTAGAAGGTATATTCGATTGGGAAACATGTGGACGGAAAATGCCGCCACTAAAATTGGTTTATAAGCTTAATTTCCATCCTATAATAAATCTTATAGCGGATATTTCGCTTAGAGAAGCGTCTCGTTGAGAGTCGATAAACTTTAATGAAATTTTATTCTTATATCTACTATCTTTTTAGGACAAAGTACTCTTTTATTTTCGACGCCAGGTTTCTAGTTTTATTGTTAGATTGGGTAAAGCTGCTAAAGTTTTAAAACGTTCTAATCCTGCATCGGTGAGATTCTTACAGCCAATTAGATCTAGATATTGCAAAGCCGTTAAGGGTGTCAAATGGACTAATCCTGCATCGGTGAGGTTATTACAGCCAATTAGATCTAGAGATTGCAAAGCCGTTAAGAGTGTTAAATGGGCTAACCCTGCATCGGTGAAATTCTTGCACCAGCTTAGATTTAGATGCTGCAAAGCGGTTAAAGGTGCCAAATGAACTAATCCTGCATCGGTGAGGTTATTGCACTTGCTTAGATTTAGATGTTGCAAAGCCACTAAAGGTGTTAAATGCGCTAATCCTGCACCAGTAAGTTTCCAGCATTCGCTTAGATTTAGATGCTGCAAAGCTGTTAAGGGTGTCAAATGGGCTAATCCTGCATCAGTAAGGTTATAGCAATAGCTTAAATCTAGATGCTGCAAAGCTGTTAAGGGTGTTAAATGCGCTAATCCTGCATCGGTAAGTTTTCTACAGCAGCATAGATTTAGATGCTGCAAAGCTGTTAAGGGTGTCAAATGGGCTAATCCAGCATCAGTAAGGTTATAGCAACAGCTTAAATCTAGATGCTGCAAAGCTGTTAAGGGTGTTAAATGCGCCAATCCTGCATCGGTAAGGTTATAGCAATTCCTTAGATCTAGATGTTGCAAAGCCGTTAAAGATGTCAAATGCGCTAATCCTGCAACGGTGAGATTCTCGCAATCGCTTAAACCTAGATGCTGCAAATCCACTAAAGGTGTCAAATGGACTAATCCTGAATCGGTGAGATTCCAGCATCCGCTTAGATCTAGATGCTGCAAAGCCGTTAAGGTTGTCAAATGGGCTAACCCTGTATCAGTGAGATTTTCGCAATCGCTTAAACCTAGATGCTGCAAAGCCGTTAAGGTTGTCAAATGGGCTAACCCTGCATCAGTGACATCCCGACATTTCTTAAAATAAAGGACTTTTACATTTTTACAATCTTTTAATGCTAAAAGGTGAGCATTTGTTAAATGAGTATTCTCCAAAAAATTGAGTGCTTCTATCTCATTTGACAAATGATTTATAATTCTTTCAAACTCCGATAACTGAATGGTCTGGTTTAATAAGGCGCTCACAACGGTCAATTCTAAATAGTTTTTCAAAGTGCTTAATCGACATTGCTGCGCGAAATTTAAAATCTCTTTTAATCTGATTAAACTTTCTTCAGTGGAGTTAAAGGATTCAAATCTTTGAGATTTATATCCCTCTATCAGTTGTTCTTCTAAATTTTTTACCACTTCTGTCAGTCCATAATAATCGGCGAATTGAATAGAAGAAGAGATCTCTTCCAAGGGAATTTCAAACTTAGGATTCGTTAGGCAATTAAGCAAAAGCGTAAAGTCTTTTTGTGTCAAAGCCAAAGGATGTTGCAGGGTTTCTTGAAATTGCCCCGACCACAGATTGTTAAAGTAGTGTGATTTTTCCTTTAACAAAGCTAGCTGAGAATGAGAAATAGTTAGAGAAGTTCCCTCTTGAAAGCTTAGTTGAACTTGTTCAGATGAAGGTGAAAGAGCAGGAGTTGGAATCGTTGGTGCATTAGTTTCTTCTAGATTAGGCAAAGGATTGTCTAAGGGAGTATTTTCATTCTCAAGTTGATCATTAATGTCTTGAGGGGGATAGTAAGATGGAATCGTTGTATTGGCAAGAAGACTAGGGTTAAACCCAAAATTAGAAATATTCAAAATGACCATCCAAGTAAGTGAAATAAATTTTAATTTATAGATGTTTTAACAATATGATGGATAGATAAAAATTATTGCAATATTAATAAGTTAAAATAGGCAGCCACATTTAAAGAGAAAGTTTCATTTTATCAATAAAGAACTATTAAAAACTAAATAAGGATCAATATGGTTCAAACATAAACTCCTTAGTTTTTGATTTGAAAGTGCCTTAAGCCTGCGAGATGATAGGATTAGGAAATAAGCAACTTATAAAATCTCTGATACAATTAAAGGGCATATTTGATCAGGAAATATGTGGACGAAAATTGCCGCTAATAAAATTGGTCTGTAAGCTCAATTTCCATCCTATAATACATCTTATCGTGGATATTTTTCTTAGAGAAGCGTCTCGTTGAGAGTCGATAAACTTTAATGAAATTTTATCCTTTATTTTCTTAGGACAAAGTACTCTTTTATTTTCGGCGCTAGAATTCCTGCTTTTTATTAAGGTTTTTTTACTTAACAATTTCTAAATTGAGTGAAGTTGCTAAAGTTTTAAAATGGTCTAATCCTTCATCAGTAAGTTGATAGCAACCATTCAGATTTAGATGCTGTAAACCCGTTAAGGGTGCCAAATGGGCTAATCCATCGTCAGTGAGATTATAGCATAGGCTTAGATTTAGATGCTGCAAACCCGTTAAGAGTTTCAAATGGACTAATCCTGCATCAGTGAGATTCCAGCAATGGCTTAGATCTAGATACTGCAAAGCCGTTATCAGCTCTAAATGTTGTAAAGCAATTAAGGGTGTTAAATGCGCTAACCCTGCAAACCTGTTAAAGTTGTCAAATAGGCTAATCCATCCTTAGTGAGATTCTCACAGTAGCTCAAATTAAACGCTGTAAAACCTTAAGGTTGTCAAATGGGCTAATCCCTCATCAGTGAGTTTCTTACAAGAGCTTAAATCTAGATGCTGCAAAGACGTTAAGGGTGTTAAATGCGCTAATCCATCATCGGTGAGATCCCAACATTTCTCTAAATGAAGTATTTTTAAATTTTTACAACCTTTTAATGCTAAAAGATGGGCATCTGTTAAATAAGTATTCTCCGAAAAATTGAGTGCTTCTATCTCATTTGAGAAATGATTTAAAATTTTTTCAAATTCCGTTAGCTGAGAAGTCTGGTTTAATAATTTGCTCACAACGGTGAATTCTAAATAATTCTTCAATGTATTTAATTGACAGCGATGTGCAAAATTTAAAAGTTCTTTTAATTCGATTAAGCTCTCTTCAGTGGAGTTAAAGGGTTCAAATTTCTGTATTTTTTGTACCCATCTATCAGCTGTTTTCCTAAATTCTTCGCCACTTCTGTCAATTACCTTTGGTGTTCTTGGGTAAAGCAAAACATAGGAAAAAATGCTTCAGAGGTGAGTTGAACAAATCTTGGGTACCCAACAAGATGAGGGAATAAATATTTTAAAGTTGTTTTTACATGGTTTAAGTAGAAGTGTTTAAATGTTCTGTCATTGGAACGATGAAAGAGAAGCAAAATCGTTAGCACTTCACTTAAGGATGTTTTAAAAGTTTTTTTGCGGATGTTTCTTTTCGTATACTCCATTTGTTTTTGGGAACACATTTGGTGAAATCTATTAGAAAAATCATCAACAAGACAAAACAGTTTGATCATCTCTATCTCGTTCATTTTGACCTCTTTCCTTAGTTTTTGTTCTGGAAAACAAAATCTTCTAACAGAAAAGAGGCCTTTTTTCAACAAAGATCCTTCAGAATATAGCCCGAAGGTAGCTTACGTTAAACTGGCGTTAATATAATGTGTTGCCGTTTACAGGATTGGAAAAAGAGTGTACTTTGGGCTTTTTGGATTTAGCGATTCTTTTACCCATCTCTTCTATTGTCAACTCTGCCTGGCTAGATTGATTTACTACAGGAATTTTTTTAGATTTTTTTAGGGCCAAAAGTTTTTGCTTAAAATTGTTTGGATTATCCATTTGATACCTAAAAAGAAAGAGAGATCTACTTTCAATTATACAAATTACAATTTATTGGGGAATAAAAAAACAAATAAGTCATCCTCAGTTACATTGTATTTGAGCTGAATCTAATATTTTGAGGAAATTAGAAAAGCTGTAAGAAAAAACAGGAAGTAAGTAAATAGGGAATTTTTATTTCAAATAAACTTCATATCATAGCGAAGCAAGCTTAACCTTTTTAAACTTTTGAGATAAATCATGCAAAAAATTCAAAATAGCTGGAAAACCCATTTAAATCAGATCAATTTTAAATTATCTTTTAAAATCAGCTTAGCTGCTTTAACCAGTTTATATGTTTGCCATGAGTTAGATCGATATATTAAACATCCTGATATTTTTACAAGCGGGCTATGGTGTGTCATCGCCTCTATTTTCGCTTCGTTGCCCACTTTAGGAGGGACATATAAAGCAATTTGGAATCGATTTTTTGGAGTCTTAGTGGGATCAGCGATAGGGGCTTTTTTCGCCTCTCAATGGGGAGCTCATCCTTTTGTTTTAGGAATGGCTGTTTTTACTACCTCGATAATCAGTTTTTTATGCGGGTTAAAAGAGAGCTATCGAATGGCTTGTTTATCAGTGGCAGTTATTATCATTCCTTGGGGAATGCATCCTACCTTAAGTCCTTGGGCTTATGCTTTTTACCGTTTTTTAGATACTTGCATTGGATTGGGGGTAGCGGTCTTTATTGCTAAAGCTGTTTGGCCATCACAAGCATTCACAGTTATGCAAAAACAAATGTCAGATGTTCTCAATCAAATTAGACAAGCTTATGAATACATTGTAGTTTCGGCTGATCATTTAAATAAAAGTGATGCAATTTTAAAAAGTCTTTTAAACGATGTTGACCAAACATTTAACCAAATTCATGTAAATTTGGAAGAATCAAAAATTGAATTATTTGTTGGATTTTCACCTGTTACTCTTTGGGTGGACTTGTTAAGAGCTTTGGAGAGACTTTGGGGAAATGTAAAAGATTTAAAAAAAGTTTTTAATTCTGTGTTGGAAGAGATTTTTGATGAAGAATTAAAAAGAGAAGTTTGTCATTTGAATGAACAAATTGATTTCATATTGAAAGATTTGTCGGAGAATTTGAAAACAGGCGATACGCAGTATAACTATTCTCAAATTCCCTTGTTACAAGAGGCGTTGAACAACCAACTTGTTCGTTTTAGAGAAACAAAAAACACAAAAAAATACAGTCTTGATCGAGTGGAGACTTATTTTGTTTTTTTCTATAATTTGAAATCGATTTTGGATGAATTGCAACAATTACAAAAGATTATTCATCAAGATGTTAACAAAATCAACCATGATTAGCTTCTCATGGTCTTATCAACATTAGTTTGAAAATCCAAAAATACTTTTAAACCAGGACTTCTTTTTTGGTTTGGCTTTACCTTCCAAAACATCGATTGCTTCAGAAATTGCTTCTTCTTTTGCTTGTCCACCTTTAAAAATTTCAAATTGCTTATTATTTTTATTGACAACGATCACTGAGGGAGTTGCGTTGATTTGATACTTTTTGACAATTGAATCAAAAAAATCAATCCCCTTACTAATATCTTCGTAGGCAAGTTCTTGAAAATTTAACTTATTACATTTAGCTATTTTTTCAACGTCAGAATCTGTGGGTTTTTGATTTTCTTTTGTTAAACAGATTAAGGCTTGGCGAGCTTTGAGATAGTTTTTCTTTTCAAAAATCAAAAATGAGAGGTGATAAGGAGAAAAATTAGAGCTTTGACGATTGATTGGATAATCAATGAAATAAAATGCCGCTTTATTTTTAAATTTATCATACAGATTTTCTAATCTAGGTTCTAATTTTTTACAAGACCTGCAAAACCAGTCTGAGACAATATAAATTTCGATAGGGCTATCACTTTTACCGAGGACAACACGTTGTTTTAAGTTTTTTTCACAAATTTCTTCCTTTGCTGTTAAGTCTATACTCATGAGAAGAAAGAAACTGAATATAAAATGAAGGGCGATAGACTTGAATGTGTGAAAATTCATATAACCTCCTGAGAATTAATTCAATCGTAATCATCAAAAATAATGATGACAATTTTGATAACTCAAATTTGTAATATATGGTTTATATTTGCATAAATGGCAATCTTTTCCAAGAGTTATACAATAAACTTAAAATATACTCTAAAGCTTCAGATTTTTATTGAAGTTAGCGTTGAGTTTGTAAAAACCCTTCTTCAATACGTTGACGTTAGCAAATTCCTAGATTTAATAAATAATTATTTTTAGCTAATCTTCTGTTCTTTTGATAACATTCTGTTTGATCAAAAAATGTCTATTTTGAAGCATAAAAGTGTAAAGACTTGTTAAAATTGAAAATAAATTTCTTAACTTAAGATAATTTCATGATCAATGAGTTGAAAATTCATTCTAATTCAGCATCGACTCAGAATTTAAGCGATGCTGAATCCTTTTACAAAGTTTACTCTTTAATAGTAATATTGATAATTTTTTGTTCTTCCACTGGACGATCTCCAGGACCTGTTTGAGTGTTTTCGATTTTTTGAACGACATCATAACCTTTAATGATCTCTCCAAAAATCGTATGTTTTTTATTCAACCAAGGTGTAGCAGCTGTGGTAATAAAAAACTGGCTTCCATTAGTTTTTGGGCCAGCATTTGCCATTGCTAATAAGCCTGGGCGATCAAACTTTACGTTATCAGAAACCTCATCTTCAAAAGGTTTATTCCAAATCGATTCCCCTCCACGGCCGGTTCCTGTTGGATCTCCTCCTTGAATCATAAAACTTTTGATTACTCGATGAAAAATAACTCCATTGTAATAACCGTCTTTCGCGTGCTTAATAAAATTTTCTGTTGCTTTAGGAGCAACATCAGGTCTTAAAGCGACTTCAATTGTTCCTTGAGTAGTTTCAATTTGAGCAATAGGTTGATTAGGCATAGATTCCTCTTTAGCTTGTAGGGGAGTTAAGGTATGAATAAGAAAAGTTGAAAGTGTAAAAAAAGTAAAAGTGAATAAATTCATTTTCCCTCATTTTTAAATTGTTATTCTAATTCTTTAAAGAATCAGAAACTTGTTTTATTTTATTGAAAGAAGCAAGAAAAGTATGGATGATCCCACTTCTAACACCGTAATCTTCAAAAGTTTTTAATCCTTCAATTGTCATTCCTGCAGGTGAAGTAATTTGCCATTTTAAATCTGCTGGATGTTTATCAGTTGTTTCTAAGAGTGCTAGGCTTCCTTTAAGCATTTGGAAAATGAGGGACTTCGCGTCCGTCATTTGAAATCCCATATAAATTCCAGCTTCAATCATGGATTCAACAAGAGCAAATATAAAAGCTGGTCCAGATCCAGTTAGAGCCGTTAATGCATCAATTTTAGATTCTGGAAACCAATAAACTGAACCTAATGGATCAAAAAGAGCTTTTAACTGCATTTTTAGCTTATCAGTTAATTGATCATTCTCAACTAATCCAATGACTCCTTTTCCGTGAATTAAAGCTAGATTAGGCATCATTCTTACAACAATCGATTGAGAGAAACGATGTTTTAATGTTTTATAATTTATTCCAGCTAAAATACTTACAATAGTTTGATGGGGTTTGAGTAGGGGAGCTAATCGTTCTGCTAAATCGTCTAAATTTTGAGGTTTGACAGCCACAAGAATTAAGTCCGCTTCTTCAATAGCTGAAAAAAGATCTGCATAAGCGGTTGCTTGTATTTGTTTAGTTAAAGATTCTGCGGTGGCAGGATAATGATCATATAAAGAAATTTGATGATTCATAGACAACCTTTTGGCAATTCCAGAACCCATATTTCCACAGCCAATAATTGTGATATGCATTTTTGTCTCCTCAATCTTAATGGACATTTGCAAAGTAATTAGTTAAAAGTCATTTTGGTAAACATCGATGATTTTATGAGAGGTGAAAAAAAGTTTAAAAAAAACATTGTATGAATAGCAAATTGTCACACAACATACCAATATCTAAAATTAAGATCATTAAAATTTTCGGAGAGGTAACCATGCGTGTTTTTGTTACAGGAGTGACTAGTTATATCGGTCTTGCCAGTTGCAAAAACATTTAGTTTAAAAGAAAAAATTTAGACTCTTTCATTAAAGAATTAACAAAAAAGTTTGGAGATTTAGCTAATGAAATGATGTTACATTCTCAAGTCAGTCATTCTGTATCAAACATTTATTGAATGGACACATTCAACATGCCTTTTTTATTAGTGAAATAAAACTTCTATGATTAAGTTTGGGAAATAACTCAGCAAATAGAAAGGTTTTAATCGCTAATTTGAACGATCAATATGTTTGCCAAGAAACTCTAAAATCGTTTCTGTTACCAAAATGGGTTTTTCTTCATGAGGGATATGGCCACAGTTAGGAATTAAAAGACAATCGGCTTGTGGAAATTCTTTAACAAATCTTTCATAATGGGTAAGGGGAATTAATTTGTCTTTATCTCCCCAAATAATTAACAAAGGATGTTTGAGAGAATTGTACCGTTGGCTTAAATCGACTAACTTTTGTTTGTCAAATTGTTTTAAGGTTGTTAAGGACGCCTGTGTTCCGCCTGGAAATTGATACGGGAAAGAATAAGCTAAAACTTGTTCCTCAGAGACAGTATCTGGATCAAATACAATTTGCTTCAATCCAATCCTGATGACTGGCGGAGAAACAAAGGAAAACCATAAGGGGTCAAGGTGCCTTGTTAAATAAAGATAAAAAGGAAGATCAAGAGGATATCCTAAAGCATTAATCAATGTTAAAGAGCTCACTTTTTCGGGATAATCTAATGTTAAATTTAAAGCTAAGCCACCTCCCATTGAACTTCCAATTAAATGAGCGGAAGAAATTTGTTTTGCATCCATAAAAGATTTTAACTGGTCGATAAAGAAATCGGCATCATACGCAGCATTTAAGGGTTTATCACTTAATCCATATCCGATTAGATCAATTGTCCAAACATGATAACCAGCTTGTGTTAGAGGCTCTATTAGGTACCTCCAAGTAAAAGAATGAGCACGAAAACCGTGAATAAGTAAAAGATGTTTAGAGCCAGATCCATGTTCAGTGTAATGGACTTGCCAATTTCCTTGCGGAGTTTGCCATTCCCAAAATAATTTTCCTTTTTTTAGCTCGTCTTGTTTTTCCGCTTCCAACAAGGAAATAGCTGTAAAAAAGTACAAGGTAAATAACACTGCCAAAATAGTAAAACTTGGAAAAATGAAACGATAAAGAAATTTTCTCATTTTATGCTCACAAACAAAAAACTTTAGTTAATCATACTTAGGGTGGCTAAATCGGATAAAGCCTTTCTTGCGATTTCACTTTCGACAAAGAGTGCAAACTTAGATCAAGAGATTTTCAAACTCGTATTAAATAAGGTTTAGAGTGTAACAAAGAAACAAGATTCTACTCTATTCAAGCCTAAAATTGTATGTATAATATTTCCAAAAAAAACACCAATCCTTTGAAAAAAAATTGACAGCCTAACAACTTATTTAAAAATTTTTATTGGATTTATTTTAATTAAAATAATTTTGTTTAATATTTTAATATTTAATGCCTCAATCAATATAGAATAATTTTAAAAAACTAATACATTAGGAAAATTGGTTTGACTTTGCGCGCTAAATGAAGTTTCTTACTTATTTTTTTGCGAAGGAAGTCTCAATGACACATTGACATGCTTCAATTGCCAATCCATAACAGGCAAAAAGAATGGGTTCATCTATAAGGGAAAATAAAATCATTTATGTCTTTCTCGTGCAAGACAGTTCGCGATCCATCTACAAAACAAAATAATTTCAGAAAAAAATCAGGGCGAATGCGGTAAGAATTATTTGGAAGAGTTTTATTAGAGGAAATTGGCAGAATTTTTGATGCTCCCATGTCATGGTTGTTAAAGTTTATAAATAAAATCATTAAAGCACACTCAAAGTCTTTAAATGCAAATGTAATTTATATGGAAGAGATTGAAGTAACTGAAGTTGAGCTTGATGAACGATAATGAAGCTGTAACAAAAAAAACTAAGCGTTATGGCTTTGTTTTCCGCGCTGCAACAAGACAATTTTTGGCGATGTATATAGGAAAAATAATAAAAATTCGCAAAAAATTAGTCCCTTTAATTTATCATCTTTTTAGCCATTTCTAATTTTTTAGATAGAATTCTTTTCCTCTATTTATTTTGTTTACCTATTTGTTTTCTATAGCAACTTTTAATTAAAAAAGTTCGATAGGAAATCTGTCCATAAAGTCTTCTATTTTCATAACTTTCCATAATCAATGAGTAAACAAATTTCATTTGTATTGAAGCTATTTTATTTTATAATTTATAAAAAATTATAATATTAAAAAATATGAATAAACAATTTGATAATTAATGTTTTAAATAAATAATGCTTTTTAATCTATTATTTATTTAATAATTAAATAAATAATAGATTATAATTAAAATATAACACTATTAACAAGTGGTATATTTATGAATACAGAAAGTTATTTTTCAAAAGAGTCATTGAATTTATGGAACAAAGAATCTACAAATATAGGTAAGTTAGAAGAACATCAAACATTATTAGAGCCACAATCAGAAAAATGGGTAGGTAAATTAAATAAATATATTTTAGAAGGAAGTATAACGTCTAAAGATGTTGATCGTATTGAGAAATATATAAAAAATAAAGAGGGAAGAAAGGAAAATGTTTTATTAGTTTGTAATAGGTTAGTTTGTATAAGTAGAATAGCTATAAGAGAAAAGGTTATTAGTGATGATAAAACAGAAGGAAAAAATTGTAAAGAGTTTATAGAAAAAATTTCAACAATATTAGCTAACTGTTCAATTGAAGATATCGTAAAGAATATTTCGGATTCAGATTTATTTAATAAAATTATCGAAGAAAAATTAAAAGAAGAAAAATTAGACTTTGAGTCAATTGAAAAAATAATTGATAAAAAAATTACAATTAAAGATAGATCTGGTATTAACAAAGAATTGATTAAAGAAATAAATACTTTAAATACAAAAGAATTCTTAAAAATCGCAAATAAATTATCCGGATACAGGCAATTAAAAAAAGAAGATTTAGATGAAATTGTTAAATTTAAAATAACAAACACTTCCGATATTGATGATAAAATATCTATCATAAATAAGTATAATAATAGCAAAGGTATAATAGACGATGTTATTCAGCAGTTTAAGCCAGCTAGTCCAGAAGAAGGAATAAAAATTGCCGAAGAATGTACTTTACCTTCAGAAAACAGATCTATTCTCTTTCAAAATTTTTTGAGTACTAAAGAAGAAGTGAAATTAGAGGAAGCTCTGGAGTTTCACGAAAAATTAGGCTTATCCTTAGAAGATTTAGCAAAACAACTTCCTTTGTTGTTAAAAACTTGCGATATGGAAAAAAATGATTATCTTGCAAACGTAAAGATTAAAGAAGCTTTAACCAACCCTCAAGTAAATTGCCATTTTGCTTCGCATCTGTGCATCGTCAAACCACAGTTATTATTGACCCTATTTGGAGAACATGGGTCTCACAAGGATAACTTCAAGATTGATAAACAATTAGAAGTTGTAAGAAATGTGGTGGCTCAAACGAAAGATTTTAAGGAATTTGAAGAAACACAATTACAGGATTTAATGTTTAACCTGATAGACCAAGGATTTGAGGAATCGCTAGACGAAAATGCGTTTTCTTGTTTAGTAGCTATCAACAAAAGAGATCACACTTATTTTATTGAAAATATGTACTCTATAACGGAAGTTACTTACAAAATAGACACCCCACGTTTGCTAGCTTTGCAAAGAGAAGAAGGACGTGCGGAAGCAACTACTTACTCTGATATTTCGTCAAGTTGGAGAAAAGAAAAGAAAGAAGAATATTTAGATGCGTTATTGAGCGATCCCTCTACACAGCAGCTTGCTTTGACACGTATTGATACTGGTAACCAACAAAAACCTAGCGAAAGGATTGAATATATTTTAGAGAATCTCGATAAAATTCCTTTTGATGAGGCAATTGAAGCAATCAAAAAAGATTTTGAAAAATTTTCCGACGTTAGTGATTCTTTATTGGTTAAAATTCTAACAAATTTCAATTTAAATGCGATCAAAGGTGTGAATGAAGAAACGAATAAAAAAACTTTAGACATCTTCGAAGAAGAATATCCTAATTTAGCTTCAATTTTAGAAAAGCTGAAAGAGACCAAGAATGATTATGCTTTAGCAAAAAGCTTATTTTCGATTGCTTATTTGATAGACAATATACCAAAAAAAGGTGATCAAAACAAATTTCGGGAATTATTAGAAAAAAAAGAAATACAAGCATTAATTATCCAAATTGCCACTATGAGGAAACCGGACGAAGCTCGATTTTTTTTGATGAATCGCTTTATGGAAAATATATCGAAGCCATCTTCTGATGATGATGCATGCGAGTTAATCGAAGATTTAAAGGCAACACAAAAACAAGTTGAAGCTCATAAACTAATAAAGTTACAAGTATCCTCATTTTATCATCCTTTCCAAAAAGATTTAGGGGAGTTATTCGGTACAAATAAAGACTTTATTAGTGATACGGATTACTTACCGAACATTTTAGAAACTTTACAAGACATTCATCGAGATTCTCTTTTAACGGGAAGCGAAAAGAAATACCTAGTAGATTTTATCATAGGAAAAGTTCCTTCCCAAGTAGAGCTCAATCCAGCACAAATAAAAAAAAATTTAAGCAGTGTAAAGGCAATTTTACGCTTAGGAGGAGCTAATTATTTATGTCAAGCAAGTTTAGAAAAAGCATTCGAAGGAGATCATGAAACATTATTAAATCGACTAGGAGGGCAGTGCTTATCTGAATTGATGAAGGGACATTTATCCGATACAATTTCTTTACAGCTTATTGAAAAAATCAATAAGTCTAGAGATTTCAGTTGGGTTTTAAATATTGCTGTGAAATTAAACATGTTAGATTCTGATAAAAAAGATGCTCATCTCAAAATGTTTGCTGAAGCTCTTAAAGAAGATGTAGAAGGGCAATTTGTTGAAGAAAGATTCAATAAAAGTCCTCATTTATTAGCTTTAGCTAAAAAATTAGAAGAAAAAAAACAAAATAATTTTATCGAAGAGTGGAAAAAACCCCTTTCAGAAAAACCTTTAACCGTCTCACAACTGCTTGGAGAAACTGCTAAAACAGGAAGTAAAGTACTTAATGAACAGCAAGTGGCCAAGTATGAAGTGTTCTTTACTGATGACTTTTTAGATCTTGCGCAAATGGGAACTGAGGTTGTTGGAAGTTGTTTAAATATTAAAACAGGTAAATCAATAGACGTGATGACAATTCTAGGGAATGCGATTGATGGGAAAACGAGAATGTTGGCAGTAAAAACAACTCAAGATCCTCAACAACCTTTGCAAGGACGCGTGATGCTAAGACTTTTGTGGGATGAGGAAGGTAAAACTCCTGTGATTATCATGGAAGGAATTCGAACTCGCAAGCCAGGAGACCAAGAGGAAGCTCAAATTGTCGATCAGGCATTACTAGAAGCTTCAATTCAAGTTGCTGAAAAGCTGGAGGTTCCTTTGATTTGCGGATTTACTGTTAAACCTCAGCTTGATGTTGATTATGAACAATATCCTCATCAAGTGCAATCTTTGGCTCCCAATAGATCCCCATCAGAGAAATTTGATCCTCTTGAGGAACAAGGAGAGGGAGCGATTGAAAGAACCCCAGAAGAATTGTCCGGTTTATATATACTCAAAAAGACAAACACAATATGGAAGCCTTAAGGAAGCTTTAGATAAGCTCTCTTGAGTTACAACATTAGTTCGGTGACCAAAGGATTTGAGTCTTTGAAATTGTAAATTTGCTACTTTGGCAAAGCTCATCCTCTCCTAGAGCTCCTACAGCATTACAACATTCAATAGGAGCTCTTCCTCCTAGAGAAAGAATAGGTCGAGGATAAGTTGGATAGGTTTGATCTGAAGAGGAGTAGGTTTTCAAAAGAGGGCAATTCATCTTTTTAGCTTTTTGAATGGCGGCAGTCATAATCGCCTTTTCCATTTGTTCATATGGAGTGGAAGATGTTTTACTTTCTTCATAAGGAAGGGAACTAAATAAAGTATCTAGTAAAAGAACACAATTTTCTTGATCGTCTATTAAAAAACTAAGTTTAGCTCTGGCAATCATTTTGCCATTCTTTCCACTCTTTTCTTTGATGCAAAATATTTTATTTTTCCCATCAAGAGGGATAGCTAAAAAACTTTGATTGTCTTCTGGATTACCTCTGACAGATAAGCAGCTTCCAGCAACTTCTGTTGTGCAAATAAAAATTTCTTCGATTTGATCCGTTTCTTCTACAACGCATCCCTTTAGTGTTAATCTCGGGGATGCATTTAAAAAATCGGTAATTAAACCCTTAATTTGATTTTCTTGCCAAAGATTCATCAAGTTTGAATCGATCTTATGCAAATTGTGAAGGTGAGGGCTCAGATTTCCTCGATATCTTTTTTTTGCATACTCTCCAGAAAAAACATCTAAAACGAGCTCCTTAAGGGAATTTAAAACAATCTTTTTTTCTTTAGCTTTAGGTAGGTTTTGTAAAGTTTTTGCGTAGACAATTAAAGCTTCTGGAATTCGAAATGACCCAAATGTACGTATGTAATGGTCGAAAAAATCATCTAAATCTAATTCCTTTATCTGGAGATAATTATTAAAAATGGAAAAAAATAGCTCTTTCAAATTTAAGGAGGATAAGCAGTTGTTTTCAAAAAGTTTTGGTTCTTGGAGGCTCAGTAAGTCTCGCAAAGCATATACATTAAAAAGGAAAAACCGCGCAGTTGCACTAGCTTGTAAAATGCCAAAAAGTTGGTTTTTAGTCTTTGTTGTATAGCAGGTCGATAGTTGTAATGATAGTAAAGTTGATAAGCTTACGAGATGGTTTTGCTTTTGAAAAGAAGCATATAAATCTTGAGGAATTTTAAAAAGGTCGTAAATTATGAGAAATAAAGAAGGGGAGTGGTTGAGGGGATATTGATTTAAGAGCTTTTGAATAATTTCAGGATCCATTAGATATGCTGTGAGTTGATATCTTAAAGAATATTCAGATGATGCAATGAGAGGAACAATCGATGCAACGTAAGCTAATTCTTTTTGTGAAAAATTGCACGTTGAAATATGTTCCAAAAGAAATCCTAGCCAAATACACAATTCTTTCCTCGAATAGAAAAATTCATTCATAAAATTGCATTGAGACAAAAGAGAACTTAAAGATTCTTTTTCTTTAAAACATTTTTCCCATTGACTTTCAAGTTTTGAAATAACGAGTTCTTCCGCTTCACTTTCCATTTTGATTTGATCATATGTCTTAAGAATCGAGATAAAGCTTGATTGTTTAGCTAATTCTTCTCTTGTTTTAGCGAAAAAAGTAGCTTTCCAGTTTGAAATCAATCTTGGATATAAAGAAACTGCGTTAAGATAACATTCTAGCTTTTGTAACGACGAAATAGATTTGACATTTTCAATTTTATAAAGCATTTCCTCTGGATAAATAGCTAATAAATAGCGAATTATTTCAATTTGATGACGAGGATCATCAATTTTAAGATGTTCAATGATAGCTATCAAAGTTTCGGGATGGATTTGGCTATTTTTTTTAAGCAAAGAAATCATTTGTTCCGAACTTATATGCGACTTGACAATTTGATTTTGATACTTTTCCACTAACTCAAGAAATTGTTGAGGATGTATATCATTCCACACATTCAATATTTCATACATATCAGTGGACGAAAGAGAGAGGTCAGACAACATTTCAAAAAAGCTAAGAGAAATGCTTTCTTTGATGATTTGCTTAAGGAGGCTGTTAAAAGATCGCAGACCATCCTCGATTGTTATTAATTTATTTGTTGCAGCAATATTGAGAGATTTTTGAATATAAGAAATAAATTCTTTTGTATGGTTAATATTTTTGGTTACTTTTCCTATGATCATAGGTGATAAATTGAGCCGATTATCTAAACATGGATTTTGTAATAGTGTCGTTAAAAAAACTGCAAAAGTTTTTTTATTTTCTTCGTTTTTTATTAAGAACTTGGGTGCCTCTAATAACAAATGATCGACGTGTTGAAAAATCGTTGAAAACTGCATAAACCAAACCTTTTGAAGAAGATAAAAAATTTATTACAAGCCATTTAGGATTATTAATCAAGAGGGTTTGTTTTTTCATTATCCATTTACTTCGATACTAAAAGAATGCTTTTAGGAGCAAATGAGAAAAAAACACCTTAATTGACAATCTTTCTATTTAATGCATCATTTCCTTTAAATTTATTTTCAAATCAATTTCCCTGGCATAATTAACTCAGCTTATGTCATTTTATTCTAAATTGCGATCAAAGGAATAAGAAATCATTGCATAATAATTTCTATTTAAAAATTTAAATTTTAATTGTTTTTAATATTTGATATATCCATATAAAAATACTTGTTTTTATCAATAGGTTTTTTAAAGTGTCAGTAGGGATAAAAAAATTTATTTAATGATTTTTTTTGAAATTTTGAGTAGCATGCACCTTTTTGGAGAATTGACATGATACGTTTTATTTTTAATTTTATTTTATTTGGGATTTTGTTTTATCTCATCTATTTATTTTTCCCCGAAGCCTTTGATATGCTTGTGTCATGGGTGAATCAAATCTACATCTTTTTGAGAGAGGTCTTTATTCAATTATCTAGCAAAGTTCACACCTTAAAGAAGGAGCATATTAATTCACTTTATTTAGCCTATTTTTGCTAAGTATTTGAAATGGATTTGATAGAAGATAAAAATTTGCAGGTCTTTTATAAGATTTACAAATTTTTATTAGGAGTTTGATAGAGATTGCATAATTTTAACTCCCAGAAGTAGTGCCGATCAAGAAGCGCCAACTTCAATAAATTTTAAAGTACACTTCAAGTCGTAGCTGTCTCCAGAAGATGTAATTAGTGAAAATAAATTTTTTATAAATTAAACATCAGCTGTTGCTAGGGCTGGACCGAATCCTATAGAAATTTTGACAAATGAAATTCCTTTATCCAAAGCTATTTTACAAGCCGTTAGTTTTTTCCATTATTTAGATAGCAGGTTTCTAAGTTGATTAATTTAAGGCGAATAGGAAAAGTAAGTTCTACAAGATAGTTGAATTTTGCTTCAATTTTTTTCTTCTAGCCAACCCAAATTCATAACAAAGTCGATTTTATCCGCTCTTTTTCATTGGCTTCTGCCAGTTCTAAACATTTGAGCTTTTTTGAAGGCGTCACTTGTCGGAAGACCTGCAACTGTAATGATTTTGGTGGAAGAATGGGGCAGGATAAAGCGGGCAAAAAGGAATCCTGTTTAGTTAAAGACAAATACCATAAAATTTCTATGGAAGCGCTTCTCAGAGTACTCGGTCGATATTTTTCGCTGTTGCATACGGTATCGACTGGCTATACTCAATCATTTTGGCAAAACTTTCAACATTTTGCCTATTTTATTCTTTTCAAAGCTTTTTTGTTAACATGATTCACAATTTTCTGATATCCTTAATAATAAAAAAGAAACTATAAGAACACTTCTTTCTAATAAATTGTACTTACTCTTACTATAGAAAATAGGAATTTATTTGCTCCAACTCTTCAGCATTTGCATGTCTGACATGCTTGTTGTTTCGTTTTTGACATTTGTGAAGCAAAGCAAATAAAGAAAAAATTCAAGCCCTTTCTCTTCTTCATATTGGGTTGTTTTGTAAAATGTTTTTTTATAAAAATTTATATCAAATTTAAATTGAAGAGATTAATGAAACAAAGTGAACAAACCATTGAAAACGAAGATTATTTATGGGCTCAAGGACTTATTCTCAAAGATGAATGGGCGAATTATTTGACCCATGGACTGGGCTTAATGTTAAGTTTATTTGGCTTAATTTTCCTAATGATAAAGTCATTTTCAATGGAAGATTATTGGAAAGCTTTAAACTTTTTGATTTACGGATCTACATTAGTTCTACTTTATTTAGCTTCTACTCTTTATCATTTTTTTAAAGATCCTTCTTTAAAAAAATTATTTAGAAAAGTCGATCATTGTGCAATTTATTTACTTATTGCCGGATCTTATACGCCTTTTACACTAATAGCCTTACAGGGATTTTGGGGGTGGTTATTATTTAGTATTGTTTGGATTTTAGCCTGCTTTGGTGTCATTACTAAAGCTTTTTTTATTCAGCGATTTAAGACAGCCTCAACCTGGCTTTATCTTGGAATGGGATGGTTAATCATCATTGCTTTTGAGCCATTATTCAATTCCGTCTCCTCCGAAGGTTTATATTGGCTTTTTATTGGAGGAGGATTTTATACGGTCGGAGTCATTTTCTATGTATTAGACCGTATTCGCTTTTTTCATGCCATTTGGCATCTTTTTGTGTTGGGAGGAAGTATATGTCATTTTTTTGCAATTTTATTTCTCTAAAAATTTAAGCTTAGTTTTTTAACCTTTATTTTTAAATGCAAATAGATTCTTCTTCACAGAAAGCTTTTTTGTATTTCAATATGTATTTAAAAGCTTGACTTGCTGTCCAACGCGTCCTAGGATCGGGATCCAATAAGTTAAACAACAAATGGTCAAGAGGCGTTGGAGATTTTAAAGAAGTAATCGTTTGTCTAAAATCACAAATTTCTTTTTTTAAAAAGTCTAAATATTTCTCGTCAGATGAGATTGCTTTATACCAAGGATATAAACTTTTATAAAAGAGCAACCAAATAATACAAGCGGCTCCCCACATGTCTTTTTCCTGGCCAAATGGCCTTTCCAAATCTTCAAATATTTCTATAGGTAAATATTGAAATGTACCGCAGCGTCTCATTAATTTTTCTTTCTCCGTTATATGACAGGAATATCCAAAGTCTATAAATTTAAGTTGTAAATTCTTAATAAGAATATTATCAGGTTTAATATCACGATGGAGATAACCATTAGAATGAAAATCGTTTAAAAATTGTAAAAGTTGGAACATACAATTATATTTTTGATTGCTTGTGAGCTTTTCTCTTTCATCGATTAAATTGTTAAGTAGTCCCCTTAAATCTTTAGGGCAATATTCCATGATAATGACTTGCCTTTCATCAAAAGATAGATTTGCTGGATAGTAATGAATGGAATACGTTTTAACGACTTGTGGATTACTAGCTAAATTTGTAAGAAAACGTTCTTCATTGATTTGCATTTCTTTTAATTTTTTTGCCTCAGAATCCCTTTTTAAAATTGTAGTAATTGCCGCAGCATATAGTTTAGGTATCCCAGTTAGTTGAAAGATTTTATAAACATTTTTGTGTCTTCCTTGACTAATAAATGTGGATGGATGAGATAAAAATAAAATAAAAATGGCATGATTGTGAATTTCTAAACAAAAATTTGTATCGAAGTAGGAATTGAGTGCGGTTAACGCGATTTGATGCCAAATAGGACCGGTTATAGTAGCTGGTTTTAATAAAGGCAGATTTTCTGAAAGAAATTCAAAAGTTGAGGTAAGTTGAGTTTTTGTTAAAGGAATTTGCAGTTGAAGTAACAAATCAATGTTAGAAAACTTTAGAAAAGGAGTCAAAGTTTTTGAAGCGTGTAATTGCACATTTTTTACGGTAATCGCAGATGTAATAACTTGAATAATATGATTCCTTGAACTTTTCCAAGTTGATTGAGTTACCGAGAATTCGTTAACAATCAATGGAGCTAAATCTTTTATTTTTGTTAAAGTTTCTAAATCAGAGCTGGAATCCTTACTATCAATAGAACAAAAAGAAAATGTTGAGCTTTCGC
The DNA here is from genome assembly GCF_000648255.1 of Candidatus Protochlamydia sp. R18. Lineage (NCBI taxonomy): Bacteria > Pseudomonadati > Chlamydiota > Chlamydiia > Parachlamydiales > Parachlamydiaceae > Candidatus Protochlamydia > Candidatus Protochlamydia sp. R18. The sequence goes on from NZ_BASL01000611.1 coordinate 69,421, forward strand.
TTGAAAGATCTGTGTAAGAAGAGCTTGTGCAATTATTTCGATAATTCATTAAAGGCATTGATAAACAATTCCGCATTTGCATACATAGATCCTTTTGACTAAAATTTAGTGTTCGAGTAATAGCAAGAGTTGAGCAGGGACTGATTTAGAGTTTATTTTGAATATTTATCAAATAAGCGACTAAATTAAAAAAGTCAAACCTTATTGCACCATTAAATAATTAAAATAAAAAATTAATATTTTTTTATTTCAATGAGATGCATATATTTAAATTAATAAATTTAAATTTTATGTTTAATAATATAAATCGTAAATATTCAAAATTAAAATTAATATTTATATTTATTTTGTGTGCCTTTCAAAAAATTGAAGGGATCGAGGCACAAAAAAGTTTAGCTATATGTACTCTCTTTCAAAATGAATCTAAATATCTTCCTGAATGGATCGAGTTTCACGAAAACCAAGGGGCATCTCATTTTTTCCTTTACAATCATTTCTGTACTGAAAATTGGCAAGACATCCTTAAAAAATACATAGATAGAGGTTTAGTCGAAGTTATTAATTGGCCTTATGAATATGCCACCGCAGCTGATTGGACACGCATTCAATGTCGAGCCTATATGGATGCAGCACTTAGATCGAAAGGAAAATATCAATGGTGTGCTTTTCTCGATAGTGATGAATTTCTTTTTTCAGTCGAAGGATTATCTTTGTGTGAAGTATTAAAAGAATATAAATATGCTCCTGGTGTAGTGGTTAATTGGGTTATGTATGGAACCTCCCACGTTGAAAAAATTTCTGAAAGCGAAAAAATGCTCGATCTTCTAATTTGGAGAGCTCCTCTTGATTTTCCAGCAAACCTTCATTTTAAAACGATCGCAAAACCAGAAGAAATTAAAAATTGTTTTAATCCTCATGGGTTTATATTTCATAATGGAAAAAATGCTGTTGACGAAAATCACCAGCCAAAAGCATTTTCTGATTGGAATTCTTTTTCGGTCAATAAGCTTCGCATTAATCATTACTGGTCTCGTGATAAGGAATTTTTTTATCAAGTTAAAATTGCCCGAAGATTTAAGTTTTTTGAGGGAGGGGAAGAGCCAATTGCTTTTGAAGCAGCTATGAATGTTGAATATGATCCTATTTTATCATCAAAAAAAGATTAGACCATAGATTAAAAAAATGTGAATATCTTTTTAAATTAATCATCCAGCTTGCTGTTCCAAAATCGCGGGATTTTGAACAAAATGGCTAAAATCTTTCTCATTTAAAGCAATAAGTTGCGTATCAATGAGAGAGGAAAGCCTTTTATAATGAAAGCAGTGGCATTAATAAATTCTTGCCCTTAAATGGGCCTTTCATCCTGAGTATTTTGAAAAATTCTGCAATGAATTAAGCTCTCTAGTTCTTGACGTTCGGTATCAATTATTTGAAGAGACAAAATAAGTTTTTTGGGAAATCCGCAGGTAATATTTCATCAAATTTCGTTAAATTATTTTTTAAAAATCTTAAGCATTGAGGGATAGAAAGTATGTCTATATTGTCTTGTTTAAATCCCAAGGATCCAAGCTTGTAAATATAATTTGACCAAGAACATTTTTATTATATATATAATATTGTTATTTTTTTGCATTAGCTGAGTTAGCAAATTTTAAATAAAATTTACTTTTAAATTTATTTTTAACTAAAAAATAAATGCTTTTTTCAATACAAATTTTTATTCTTGAAAAGCCTCTCTTAATTGATCTTGAAAACCTGCTAGTAGGCTAAGCGTACCTCCCGAATGAATGATCAAAATACGGCCTTCTAAAGCAGAAGAGTTAATGATTTTTTTGGATTCGTGAAAAAGTTTTCCTGTGTAAATAGGATCAGTAAAAAAACCTTCAACTCTAGCTAATTGGATAATATCTTTAAAGGAATGAGAATAAAGTTGCCCAAATTTTTTACCTTGTTTGGGTCTATAGAGTTGAAAATTTGAGGGAAATGGAAGTTGAGATGTCCCTATCAATTGCTCAAAATAACGATGAAAGCTTGCCAACTGTTTGAGAAAATAAGCTTCATTTTCAGCCATTAAGACCACATGAATTTGTGTTTTTTTGCCGATCCAATAATAGGCTAGAATTAAAGCGATAGCAGAGAGCCCTGTTCCTGAGTCTATAAAAAGATGATTGAATTCTAGTTGCGTATCTGCTTCGTTTTGAATGATATCTAGAGGAAGCGTTAAAGCTCCTGGAAAAGCTTCAGGGATGCAAGCGCCTTCTGGTAAAATACAAATATTCTTTTTATCTTTAGCATAAAAATAAGCTTGTTCCAGAACACTTCTCCATTCTTCTTTTGAAAACCAATGAATAGAGGAAGCGGGGGTTAGAAGCGATGTGAAAAAGCAGTTACCTTTAAATTCTCTTTTGGGGTCACCTCTTAAAAACAAGGTAGCTTGAATTTTATTTTCAATAAGAAGTTGTAGAAAGCTAAGAACATGGTTAGAGTAAGCACTGCCAATGACAACAACTTCTTCAATTTTGTTGTGAATAAGAAAAGGGATCAAGGTTCGGTATTTGCGTATTTTGGAGCCTGAAATCCCGAATCCAAGTTCGTCTTCTCGTTTGACAAAGCAACAGCAGTTTGAAGAATTAAACGAGGACAAGGCATGAATGCGTGAATGACTTGGATAAGGCTGCTGATCAATTTTTTGAAGAATTTTTATTAGTTGTTGAATTTTCTCCATATCTATAATTTTTTAAGAAAGATAATGAATGAGTACTTTTTCTACACGCCTTCCATTCATTTTTACAACTCGAAAGCGGAATTTTTGCCACGTAAAAGTATCTCCAATATTAGGAATGCTTCCGATTTGTCGCATACAAAACCCACCTAGTGTTCGATAAGTTCCTTTTTCTTCTTCAGGAAGATTATCAAAATCAAATTGTTCTTTTAGTTCATCTATGGGTAGCATTCCATCAACTAACCAAGAGCCATCTTTTCGTTGAATGATTTGTGTTTCTGGTAAAATAGAAGTAGAGGGTACATCGCCAACAATGGATTCTAACACATCATGCAATGTAATAAGTCCTTGTACTCCTCCATACTCATCAGTGACAAGTGCTATATGATCAGGGGTTTTTTTAAATAAGTCCAATAATTGAACCACGCGCATATTTTCAGGTACAAACAAAGGAGCTTTAACAAGAGTTTTTAAATCAAATTTTCCTGTTTTTAAAATTTCATTGAGAACATCTTTTGTGGTAACTAGACCAATAACTTTATCTAATTCTCCATCGCAAACAGGAAAGCGATTATGCGGAGAAATGTTGATTTGTTTGAGAAGTTCTTCTGTATGATGATTTAAGTCTAGCCATTCGATATCCATTCGAGGAATCATAAGAATTCCCACGCGTCTATTTCCAAGTCGAAAAATGCTTTCAACCATATCATGTTCTGCTTCTCTAATCACACCTGCTTGAGAGCCTTCTTCTAAGATAAGCTTAATTTCTTCTTCAGTAATTTTGTCATGAGTTTTACCTCTAGCAAGCAATTTCGCAATGTACTCGAACGAAACTACAAATGGATAGGTAACCCAAATTAAAAATTGTATGCAGTAAGCACTTACAGGAGCAAGTTTTTTCCAGTAAAGAGCCCCAAAAGTTTTTGGGATCATTTCAGTTGCAATTAGCATTGTTAAAGTCAATACAATAGAAGCAAAGGCTAAAGTATGATCGCCAAAAATTTCTACCACTTTCGCACCTACTCCCGCCGCCCCAAATGTGTGGGCAGACGTATTTAAAGTCAAAATGGCTGCTAGGGGGCGATCAATTCGATGTTTAAGTTCTTCTAGAATTTTTCCAGCTTTGGGTTTTTTTTTCTTTAAAAGTCCAATGTAACCATTCGTGCAACAGAGTAAGACTGCCTCTAAAATGGAACAAGTAAATGAAACAGAATGAGAAAAGACGAAATAGAATATTAGAGCTGCCATGATTATTATTTCGATTGTTAAAAAGCATAGAAATTGAAAAATTAGAGCTTCAGAAAAAAACTTAAATTTTACAATCTACGAAAATTTAACAATTTGCTAATCCTCAAATTTTATTGTTTGTTTAGAAACCAGTATTAACTAACTTAGATGGATGATCCAGAGTAATAGGCTTTTTTAATGCCTATTATATAGATTGTATATTTTGATACCATAATTACTCTTCCTCTGTAAAGAAGATGGATTGAAAGATTTAAATTGCTTAAGTCAGTCAATGAAGATTTTTGAGATTAATTTGTTGAAACAAATAAAAAAGTTTCTCTATGTTAATCAGTTTAGTAAAACTCTAATGGCGTATATGAATTACTTTTTAAGTATTATTTTTCTATTTTTTATAAATACTTGTGAAGGTTACATTTACGATCTTTCTGTCTGCGCTATTTTCAAAAACGAAGCCCCTTATTTAAAAGAATGGATAGAATATCATCGTTTAATAGGTGTGAAGCATTTTTATTTATATAATCATGACAGTACAGACCACTATGATTGTATTTTAGAGCCTTATATTCAGTTAGGGATAGTTGAGCTTGAAAATGCCATTAATTATCCTGATTTTAATGGAACACAAGTTGATTGTTATAATAGATGTTTGATTAAAAGCAGAGGAGTTTCTACATGGGTTGCTTTTATTGATATCGATGAATTCATTTTACCAGCTTTAAATGTAGATTTAGCTTGGCTTCTTTCTCATTATATAAATTATGCAGGAGTCGCTTTAAATTGGCGCTGTTTTGGAACGTCTCAAATTGCTAATTTAAAGGAAGATGAGCTTATGATTAGTCAATTAGTCATGTGTTCGCTCCCTGACTATTCTGCAAATGTTCATGTTAAAAGTATCGTGCGCCCAGAGTTGGTCGTTCAGTTTTGTTGTCCGCATAATCCAGTTTATGTACCAGGTTATTATGCTGTAGATGTAGATAAGTTTCCTCAAGAAGGTCCTTTAAGTCAAACTGTTAAACTTAACCAAATTAGAATTAACCATTACTGGACTCGTGATGAACATTTTTTTACTCAATATAAAAAACCTCGACGCTTGGCATGGGGTGATACAGAGGCTCAAATTCACTTATTTTTAAAAGATTTAAACGTTGATCGTGATGAGACTATTTTAAGGTATGTTTCAAGATTGAAAATAGCAATAAAAAAGTAAATTTTTTTAATCCCTACCTCACCCTCACAAAATTGATAATGATTGCTAGCAGCACAGATTTTTAATATATAAGCCTACTCAAAAGTTTCTTAAGACCATTTTTGAAACAAAAAAAATTAATTAAGTAACCCATTGTTGAGTTTATTGAAAGAACAAGCTATAAAAAAAAATTCACTTTATAGAGAGTCTTTTTTCGAGGTTTATGGCTTAAATTAAATGCATCTCATTTTTGTTATGACATCTCGCACAATTGTGAGAGACATGATATTGGATAGATGGGATATAATCGTTTATTAAAAAGCTTTAAAAAATATCAAAAAACAGGCTCATTTATTTCCTAAACTCTCTTATAATAGATGTCGGCATATGTCAGATAAACCTCTTTATACTAATCGTTTAATTCATGAGAAATCCCCCTACTTACTACAACATGCACATAATCCTGTTGACTGGTATCCATGGGGAGAAGAAGCCTTTCATATTGCGAAAACTCAAGATAAACCTATATTTCTTTCGATTGGTTATGCGACTTGTCATTGGTGCCACGTAATGGAACGAGAGTCTTTTGAAGATATAGAAGTGGCCGATTCAATGAACCAAACTTTTGTGAGCATTAAAGTCGATCGAGAAGAGCTACCAGAAGTAGATAGTTTATATATGGAATTTTCTCAGAGTATGATGGCTGGGGCGGCGGGATGGCCACTGAACGTTATTTTAACACCTGATCTTGAACCCTTTTTCGCGACTACTTATTTGCCATCTCATAGTAGTCATGGAATGATGGGGTTGATCGATTTAATTCAACGAATTGCGGAGCTTTGGTCAAGTGAGGAAAGAGAAAAAATCATCACACAAGCAGAGAAGATTGTTGAAGTGTTTTCGAAGGCTGTTCATACCACAGGAGAAGATGTTCCTGATGAAGAACAAATTTCTATCACAGCAGATTTATTATATAAAATGGCTGATCCAACTTATGGTGGAATTAAAGGAGCTCCGAAATTTCCAATAGGTTATCAGTATAGTTTTATGTTGCGATATTATGCAAATATGAAAGATAGTCGTGCCCTTTTTCTTGTTGAAAGAACCCTGGATATGCTTCATCGGGGCGGGATTTATGATCATTTAGGGGGAGGTTTTTCTCGTTATAGTATTGATGAAAAATGGCTTGTTCCTCATTTTGAGAAAATGCTTTATGATAATGCAATTTTAGCTCAGAGCTATTTAGAAGCTTGGCAATTGACTAAAAAAAATCTTTATAAAGAGGTTGCTCAGGAAATTCTGAACTACATATTGCGTGGCATGACTTATTCAGATGGAGGATTTTATTCCGCTGAAGATGCAGATTCGGAAGGACATGAAGGATTTTTTTATACGTGGAAAGAGGAAGAGGTAAAAGAAATTCTAGGGGATCATAGCCAATTATTTTGCGAATATTATGATATCACCGCAGAGGGCAATTTTGAAGGAAGAAATATTCTTCATACTCCTTTAAATTTAGAAGAATTTGCTTCTAAACATCAGCAAGATATTGATCAATTAAGAATTATGTTTGACAATCAACGGAAAAAGTTGTGGTCTGCCAGAGAAAAGCGAATCCATCCTCTAAAAGATGATAAAATATTGAGTTCTTGGAATGGACTGATGATTTATTCTTTTGCTGAAGCAGCATTTACATTCGACTGCCCCCTTTATCTAGAAGCTGCAGTTAAAGCGGCCCGCTTCATAAAGAACAATCTTTGGAAAAACCAGAAATTATTACGCCGGTGGAGAGAAGGACAAGCGATGTTTCAAGCTGGTTTAGATGAATATGCTTTTATGATTAAAGGGGCACTATCTTTATTTGAAGCTAACGCTGGAACGGAATGGTTAGAATGGGCAATAGAAATGGCGACTTTATTGAAGGATCAATACAAGGCAGAAGAAGGGGCTTTTTATCAAACTGATGGAGGTGATAAAAATCTCTTACTAAGAAAATGTCAATTTTCTGATGGAGCCGAGCCTTCTGGAAATGCTGTTCACTGTGAGAATTTATTAAGGCTTTATCAATTAACGAATGAAGAAGATTATTTAGTACAAGCTGAAGATATCTTTAAAGGTGTTAAAGAATATTTAGAAAATTATGCCCCGGGGTATTGTTATCACGTCATGAATTTGCTACGTTATTATGATGATACAAGCCCTACAATAGTCATTGCATTAAATTCTACAAGAGAACATGAACAAGCTATTAAACAATTACTTTATCAAAATTTTATTCCTCATAAAGCAATCATTTGGCAAACACAAGATTTACAGTTGGAAGAAATTATTCCTTATGTAAAAGAGCAAGAAGCGCGTGATGACCAAACAACTTTATATATTTGTTACGAGGGTGCATGTCAACAACCTATCATAGATTTAAAGCAGATGAAAGAAGCTATTGAAAAACTTTGAAACACGCCTTAAACTTTTTTCCAAGAGAGGGTACTCCACAGAAAAATATTTATATTTCTTGCTTTAAGAGTTTATAATTAAACGTTTCTATAAAAACCGCAGAATTAGTATAATAGGCTTCTTTAACCATGGCGGATAATGACAGCAATTTATAAAAAACTTTTGGAAATTCAAGATACTCAGACATTTGACCACTTGGATTATTTCAAAGATTCACAAATGTGGACTACAATGACGACTGATGAGCGGTCTTTATTTGCCCGTTTATTAGTCTTACAAGGAGCCTCACAACTTGCTGAAGGCAATCATCAAGTCTTGGGCAATTTTGAAATTGCTAATCAAGTAACTAATTATTCTCCGGCTATTCTTTATCAACAAGGACTCGTTTTTGCTGCTTATCCAGACAATTTACGCTGCCTAAATTATGCTCATCAAGCTTTTGATCAAGCAACTCAAAAGGATTCGTCTTTATTTGATGCTTGGTATCAAGGTGCCTTAGTTTTGTTAAAAATAGGTATGTTTGAAAATGATTTTTATCACTTAACGGAAGCCCAGCAAAAATTTCAAAAAGCTTCTAATATGCTTATTGAGAATTCATCTGTAGAAAAAGAATTTTATTGGAAATGGGGTCTCTGCTTAGCTGTTTTGGGTCGTTGCTGTGGCGAACCAAATGATTTTTACCGTTCGGTCGAAAAATATCGAAAAGCAGAAGAAGTGGGATCTGCTAGCGAGGAATTTTATATTGATTATGGGCATGCTTTAGCCGATTTAGCTTCTTTATTAGATCAGACCACCTACTATCATGAAGCATTGCAATGTTTTAATCGCTCCACTCAAATAAATCCTTTGAATTTTGAGGGCTGGTATCAGCAAGCCTGTTGTTTACTTCGTCTTAGTGAAACTTCTTTAGAACCTTTTTTTATCGAACAAGCGGATGAATGCTTTGCAAAAGCTTCTGAATTAGACGCGCTAAATAGTTTGCTATGGCTGAAATGGGGTCAAATGGAAATGCTTTTTGGAAAAGCAACTCGAGATTTAAAGAAAGTGGAAGAAAGTTTGAATAAATTTCAAAAAGCAAATGACATCGATCCGAATCATCCTCATGTTTTAAGTAGTTGGGCTGAAACAGAACTCTTTTTAGGAGCTCAGCATGAAAAATTAGATTGGATTCAATCTGCCAAAACAAAAATTACAAAAAGTTTGGAGATTAATCCTGAGTCTCCAGATGGGTGGTATCTTTACGGCTCTTGTTTAAATGAGTTGGGCCGCTATTTTGGTGAGGAGGTTTACTATCGTCAAGCAATTGAAAAATTTCAGTATGGTTTGTCCCTGACACGACAAAACCCACTTCTTTGGTATGGGCTCGCTCTGGCTCACTTTGCGATTGGAGAGTTGAGTGAAGATCAATTATTTTTTGAAAAGGCAGTTCATTACTGTTCTCGTGTCATCGAGTGTGGCGGAGGAGTTTTTGCTCAATTTTGGAATGACTGGGGCGTCTCTCTCATGAAATTAGCAGAAATGACAGGTCAACGACATTTAGTCGAACAAGCAATTGAAAAATTTGAACGAGCACTTAAACAGCCTCTTGTTGATCTAGACATGACTGATTTAGATTTAGAATGGGTCTATAACTATGGTTGTGCCTACGATTTATTGGGTGATATCACTGAAGAGCCTCAATATTTTGAAAAGTCTATTCAAATTTTATTACAAATTTTAGAACTTGACCCCGATTATGTTCAAGCTCGATACAACCTTGCAATGGCTTATTCCCACTTGGGAGAAGCTTTGTGCGATATCGAGCCTTACTTTAAAGCGATTGAACATTTTCAATTAATCCTTGAACAAGATTCTGAGGATGAAATCATTCATATGGATTTCGGTGTTTCTCTGATTAATTTAGCGATCTTAGTTCATGACATTCATCATATTGAAAAATCTCATGGCTTTTATAGGCAAGCTGAAAGTCATTTAATGCAATCGATTGCATTAGGCAATACACAAGCTTATTATCAGATTGCTGGTTTATATTCATTGACAGGGCATTCGCAGCATGCCATGCATTATCTTGAGAAAGCGTTAAATTCCGGGGCTCTTCCTCCATTGGAAGATTTACTTCATGATGAATGGTTAGAAGGTGTTAGACAAACTCCCGCTTTCAAACAATTTATTAATCAACTTTCCAGTCAGCATTTTAATGATGACAAATAAATGAGTTTACATTTCTTAAACTTAATAGAAGATAAATGATACTGCTCATGTTTTTTTAAAGGTTTTTCGTGAAAAAACCTTACTTTTTATCTTTATTATTAGAAAATCATTTCTATTGCTTTTAATTATCCTTAAAATTAGTTAATAATCTAGAAAAGATAGGGCAGATTTGTTAGTTGATCTAGGTTTATTTCAGTTTTTAATGAAGCAAGAGCCCAATTTCATCACGAGTTTCTTTGAGCCATTAGCCTAAAAAAAGAAAGTAAGCCTTTTATTTAAGATTTTAACTCATCTTAACATGGTAAGATGAGTTAAAAAAAAGTTAGGCTTTTCCACCAGCTCGTTTGCGGTCATTCTCTAAAAGATGACGTTTTCGCATACGGATGCTGTCAGGAGTGACTTCGATTAACTCATCATCTTGGATATAATCAATTGCTTGTTCAAGAGTAAATCGGCGAGCAGGGATTAAGATAATGTTTTCATCACTTCCAGAAGCTCTGACGTTTGTCAATTGTTTTCCTTTAGTTACGTTGACCACTAAGTCATTATCGCGACTATTCTCTCCAACGACCATTCCTTCGTAAACCTCATCCCCGGGAGCAACAAACATGACTCCACGATCTTGTAAATTAAAGCAAGCGTAACCGCTGGTTTTACCTGGTCCATTAGAGAGTAAGACACCCCTTGTACGACCAGGAATAGTTCCTTTCCAAGGAGAAAAGTTTTCAAATACAGACGTTAAAATTCCGAGACCTCTAGTCGCGGTTAAAAAGTCATTGCGATAACCCATGAGCCCTCTTGTAGGAATCAAAAAGTCTATAGCAGTAATTCCATTTTCGTCTGTGTCTAGTAGTTGAAGTTCTCCTTTGCGTCTGGAAAGTTCTTCAATCACTGTTCCTGAGTAGTCTTGTGGAACCTCAATATGTACACGTTCAATCGGTTCATATTTCTCGCCATTGACTTCTTTAATAATAACCCGAGGTTTAGAAATGCTGAACTCATATTGTTCACGGCGCATAGCTTCTACTAAAACGGCTAAGTGAAGCTCTCCGCGACCAGATACAGTAATTTTATCTTGATCTCCACTCTCATCTTCGATTCTGAGGGAAATATTAGCGCGTTTTTCTTTTTCTAAGCGATCGCGAATTTTATTCATTGTAACGTGTTTACCGCTACGACCAACAAAAGGACTATTATTAACTGTCATATCCACGGAAACTGTAGGTTCGTCTAGCTTAATACGAGGGAGTCGAACAATTTTTTTAGGATCGCAAATCGTGTCACCAATTGTCACTTCTGGGATACCTGATAAGATGACAATGTCGCCTACGCCAGCTTCTTCCATTTCAACTTTTTCAATTCCTAAATGCCCTTCAATACGGGTAATTGTGCATTTGGTTTCCACTCCATTTTCATCGATATGAATGAGCTGCTGACCTTTTTTGACAGTCCCTTCTAAAATTTTTCCACAAGCTTGACGGCCAACATAATCATCATAAGTAATTGTAGATACATGCATTAAGAAAGGGTTTTCGAGGCTTCCTTTAGGCTGTTGTACGGCGTAAGTAATAAGCTCAAATAGAGGACGCATATCTTTATGTATATCGTGCATGTGGTGCATCGCAAATCCTGATAACCCTGATGCATAGCAATAGCGGAAATCAAGTTGTTCGTCTGTTGCACCAAGTTCACTAAATAGATCAAATGTTAAGTCCAATACTCTATCTGGGTTGGCATGAGGTCGGTCAATTTTATTTAAGACGACAATAGGTTTAATGCCCATTTTTAATGATTTAGAAAGAACAAAACGGGTTTGAGGCATCGGTCCCTCTTGGGCATCTACAAGTAGTAGGACTGAATCTACCATTCCTAAAATACGTTCGACTTCACCTGAGAAATCAGCGTGTCCTGGAGTGTCAATAATATTAATTTTGAAATCATCAAAGTAAACAGACGTATGTTTAGCAAAAATAGTAATTCCACGTTCTTGTTCTTGATCATATGAGTCCATAACGCGTTCGCGAACTTGTTGATTATCGCGAAAAATTTTAGACTGTTTAAGCAAAGCATCTAACAATGTTGTTTTACCGTGGTCAATGTGCGCAATGATCGCAATATTACGGATTTTTTCAGGAGAATACATAAAGTGATCTTTTAGTTTATGAGGCTAAACTTTTCAGCCAGGTTAATAATTCAAACATTTTGTATAAATCATAAATGATAAGCTTTCAGAATGTAAAAATCAAGTTTAAAATTCCTTTTAGAGGTATTCCCTAATTTATTTTTAACTTATTTGTGTAAACAATATATCCTCATCAATTTCTTTAATTGAATTAACATTTATAAGAATGTTAAAGCCATGTATAGTTGTGCTAGGCTTATTAATTGTTTAAGGAAGAATGTGGAATTAAATCACTCAAATGAAAATGAAAAATTTGAAGAGGCGAGTGTCTCAGGAAATCTAATGGATTCTCGAAGAAGCCAATTAGACGATGTCCTCAATGAAAAGCTTGAGCAAGCTTTTCATAAGCCCACTTCTCAATTCATGCTGCATGATATTGCTAAAATTGCAAGTGAACATGATCCTATCGACCTTGCATATGCTGTCACAAGGCTTCCTCCCAATGCACGTGTTGTTGTGTATGAAAACCTACCTGATTTAAATGCCAAGATCATTTTTATGATTAATGTTGGCAGTACGACCCGAACCTCCATTTTTTCACAAATTAATGATCAGGAAATTAAACGACTTTTAGAAAGGATGCCTCCTGATGAAGCGACATGGCTTTTAGACGATATGTCGAATCGGCGAATGAAGCGGGTATTGGATTTATTAGAACCAAAAAAAGCAATGCGCATTCGAGAGCTCTATAAACATGAAAGAAATAGTGCTGGTCGTATGATGACGAATGAATTTTTTTCATTTCATATGAACACCACAATCGGAGAAGTTGCTGCAGTCATCAGAGATAATCCAGGAATTGATTTAACACGTCGAATTTTTGTATTAGCAGATGATGAGGAACTAGTCGGTTTTGTCCCAGCTCGTAATTTGATTGTCAATCCTCCTTACATTCCAATTCGACAGGTCATGCGTCCAATCCTTCATCAAATCAACGTAGAAGATTCTCGTGATGAAGCCGTTGATATTGTGGAGCGCTATAAAATTTCTGCTTTACCTGTTGTGGATGAACAAAATCATTTGCTCGGCGTGATTACCTATGAAAACGTTTTAGAAGCTTTAAAAGATATTGCTGATGAAACCATTGCTAGTTTTGCTGGTACAGCCGAAGATTTCAGTGAACATGAACCCATTTTTAAAAGATTTTTGTGGCGCGCTCCTTGGTTAATTGTAACATTGTGTGCAGGGCTTGTCACAGCAACAGCTTTATCACACTTTAAAGATCGGAATTGGTTTACTTTTGTTGCTCTCTTTGTCCCTTTAATTGCCGGAATGTCTGGCAATGTGGGCATTCAGTGTAGCACAATTTTAGTTAGGGGAATGTCTACTGGAGAACTTTCGCATGGCTCTCGCCGAGAAGCCATTCTTGAAGAACTTAGTATCGGTGTCTTAATTGGGATTATTTTCGGTTTAGTTTGTGGGGTATTTGTTTACTTGCTTAACCGTTTCGATGTTCATTATGCTGGCTCAAGTCCGCTTGTGTTAGGCGCAATCGTCAGTTGTGGATTACTCGGAGCCTGTTTGATGGCGACACTATTAGGTTCATTATCACCGTTTTTCTTTGCTCGTTTTCGCATAGATCCAGCCGTTGCTTCTGGACCTATTGTTACGGCCTTTAATGACGTTTTATCTACTCTGATGTACATCTTCATTGCCAAAATGATTAGTACATTTTTTCTTCCAACAATGTAATTAAATTAGTGTTGATTAGAAAATGATGAATTCGAAACTAAGCGAAAATGATGTTTTCGCTTAGAAAAAAAGCATATTTTTATCTATCAATTTAAGCTTGATTGAGTTGGATATCTGTGATAGTAGTCGGGTGGTAGTTGGGCAAAGTCACGGGTGTTTTGTAAGAAGCTAATTTCTTTTGAAAAGTAGAAAGATGATTTAAAAAATCGTTTTTTCGTTCTTCAAAATGGTTATTCAAAGCAGCTTTTTTGAATTTTTTTAGCTCTTTTTGCAAATTTTTTAAGTTTCTTTTTGCAATATTTGTTTGCAATTCCTTTAAAATCAAAAAATTAGCGTCTACATTGGCTAGATCTTGTTTTGGAGTGCCGATTTTCCTAGCCTCATTAGCGAAATCAGTAAAAAGATTAACATCAGCTTCTCCCTGGCAAAGACTTCGATAATGGTTTAAGTAATCGTTAAAACTTCTTCGAATATCTCCAAAATAAGGAGATAGGGTTGCTTCTCGAAAACAATCCATTATTTCACGTAATTGTTCAATATCTTTTTTTAGATGACTAAATTCCGGTCCATCAAGTTTTTTTAATTCATCCTTCATTTGAATAAAATACTCTTTTCGACATGTTGTTCCATTGCCCAAAAACCTTAAATTCTCAACGACGTACCAAGCTTTTTCATCGTAATATTTATCAATGCGATGCTTAGCAAAGGTACAAGCCCCTAAAAAGAGTGTAAAACCGGTAATAGTCGAAAGAGCCGCCATGGCTTTACCAAATATAAGCGGTATTAACACGGCAATTGCTAATGCTAAACTGGTAGAGGTTGTTAAAAACGTAACATCATGCTTATTTAGGGCGATAATATTTCTATCATACCATCCCTTAAAATGTTTAGGCCACACATCATCTTGGATCCAAGTTTGTAAGGAGTTAAATGTCTTTTGAATCCACTGTTTAGAAATTATTGTATAATTCCTTACAAATGTATACGCAGTTTGTAATCCATATTGTACATTTGTTTGCGTTTGACTAATTAAAGATGGGACTGTCATTATTTTTCTCTTGTAATAAAGTTGTTAAACACCAATACCATTTATTTCTAATTTATGATAAAAATTGTTCTTTTTGTTCACCTATTTATGACAAAAATGAAAATGCATGATTCATTAAATTAAAATTTCTTTGAGATTCCAGATGTTTCAGCCATTCAAATCGTTAGATGAGATAGTGTATCTTACTTGGATTAAACTAAAAGTTATAGTGATTAATTTTATTGAATTTATGCGTGTGATTTTCCATTATTACGGTGATCTCAATTTTTTAAAAATAGATCTCAAGCTTATCATATCTTACTTTTTTAACAATCCTTATCAAGTGAGCAAACAATTTTTAAGTTCCAAAAGATCTAAAAATCTTTATGCTTATGGGGAAACTCCTTTGACAACTTTAGAGTTAATCGCTAAAGAATGCCAATTATCTGTAAGAGACACTGTGTTTGAGCTGGGATGTGGAAGAGGACGTACCTGTTTCTGGCTTCATCATTTCATCGGTTGCCAAGTCGTTGGAATTGATTATGTACCGCAATTTATTGAGCGAGCAAATGAGGTTAAAGCTTTATTCCATCTTTCTGGTATCGAATTTCGTTTAGAAAATTTTTTGGAAACTAACTTTTCTCGCGCAACTATTATTTATCTCTATGGATCTTGTTATTCTACTTCATTTATTAAACAACTGGTTTCTCATTTGGAAACACTTCCCCTAGGAACAAAAGTCGTGACGGTGAGTTATCCTTTGACCAATTATCAAAAAAAACCTTCATTTAAGTTGCTCAAGCAATTTCCGGCCAAATTCACTTGGGGAGTTGCTGAAGTTTATTTACAAATTAAAAAGTAAACCTCTTTTAAAAACTATTTTAAAAGAGGTTTACTAACTGCTTAAGCCGCGTTAGCTAATTGTTCAATTACACGCTGAGAAGCTTGATGAGCACGATCAGCAGTAGAAAGAGCGCGATCAAACTCTTGATTTTCCCGCTGAAGTTCTTGAGAATGGTCTTGAATTAAAGCACCCATTGTCTGATATTGGTGATCATGGTGTTCAACTCTTCCCCTAGACTTATTATCAAGATGTTCACGTGTTGTACTAATAGTCTGACTGATTCCTTGTCCAATTTGAGCTCCTGCTCCCCCAGCAAATGCTCCAGCAATCGCTGCCACACCCGCAAAAGCTGCAGTTACGATAGGAGCGCTGCGGTCATATTCAGCTAATTTTTTTTCCACTTTTTCTGTTTGACGATCTTTTTCAATCAAACGTAGTTGATAAGACAGCCTTTTATTTTGGAGGCGTAGTTGACCTTCAGCCATACCAAAATCTAAAAAAAGGATGTCAATGCTTTTCTTTCCCATTTCGTTAATTAAAGCAGGGCTTAAGGTGATTAAGTGTTGGTATTGACTTGGGAGGTTTGTTCCTTGACCTACTTCAGTCGTCCTTGTAATACTTTCAACTTTAATAGTCATAAAGACTCCTTATTTTATCATTAAATTAATTAATTTTAAGTTGCAGAAACATTTCTTCTCATTCTTTCCAGACTTTTGATAAGTTTAATCAACATTTCTTTGAAATAGGCGTCAGTCTCGGCGATAGTGCCCATTTTTTCACGGTAGTCATCCGTCCAACCTTTTGTTAATTCAATATCATGTTTATGAGAAGTTAATACTCCTTTTGTTTGGTTGCTCCTTACATTGATATAGCCTTTTCCACCAGCTGAAAAAGCAGTCAGCAAACCTGTGAAGAATGCTCCCATTTTAGCGGGTATAGCCAAAGCTGTTGCGGCTCCGGTCAAGATGGGCATGCTAAAACTCAGAGTGATAACCATCGCTGCCACCCCACAGATAAAAGTCGCTGCAATCGCTATTTTTTCTGCTGTATCTAAATAACCCGCAAGTTTTTCATCTTTTTTAAGTGCTTCTTTAATTTCCTCTAACGTCCGTTCTTGAATCTTGCGTAGGTTTTGTAATTGGTCAAAAGAGTTTTGCGAAATTTCTGCTTGATCTCTTTCAAGTTCTAGTTGAGCTTTTAAAACAATTGCCATCACTTGATCAATTGTTTTACTTTCCATTTGTGCCAAGTTTCTAAGTAAGTCTTTGGAAGGAAGATTTGATATTTGAGAATGACTCGTTATTTTAGGCACAAATCCCTCCAAACTTGCTTCCTGAAAAAAAGCAGGTTTATCTATTTCAGGAATAGGATGGATGGGGGCAGCTCTACGAATATCCTCATCAGATGGAGTATGGGCCGATTGAATGTTCATGGCTTTTGAAAAAAAACATTGATAGCTAACTTGTTCAGTTGCCTTCAAAGAATCTGTGTTTTCGCCGATCTCCAAAGTATCTGAATGAAATAATTCATGAATAGTTTTGCTTTTTCTGTGGTTAGTCTGGGATTCACCAGACTCAATTTCAGTAGAGTGAGTCACATAAACAGATGATAGAAGCTCAGATTTTTTAACTGACATAATAAAATCCTAATTGTTTTTAGGGCTGCTTTCCCATTGAGTTTTCATGAGAGCGACATGTTTTAATATTTGTGCATTTTGAGGAGCACTCAAACGAGCCGCTTCTAACGCTTTTAAGCCATCATCAATTTGATTGAGAGCAAAATAACAATCAGCTGCATAAATGTAAAGATAAGGATCTAATTGCTTATTGTAAAGAGATTGCGTGTGAATATAACAATTTAAGGCTTCAGAATAATCTTGCTTCATTTGTAAGCAAGCACCTAAGCCTTTCCAATATTTTGGTTCATCATGATTTACCACCGTCAGCAAACGAAAGAAAAGTGAGGCTTCTTCATATTGCCGGTCTCGATAAAGATGATAGGCCATATAATGCAAATTTTTAGTTTTTGCCATTATCTCTTTTTCTTGAAGGTCGACCAAGCGGTAATTAGATGTGGTCATCTTATCTTCCCATTGCAGCGAGGGCCGCCCTCTTGGGTTTGTCTTCGTACTTCATCGCTTGTGTCGCTAAAGTCAAATAACGATTAGATTCATCTAGATACATTTGCATTTTTTGGGTATGTTGCTTGTTTTCTTTATCCCATGCATCAGCAGATAAACCTAGATTTTGCAAAAAACGCTCCCTTTCTTCGGCATTAAAATGGGCTTTGGGATGCTCAGTTTTGGAATCCATCGGTATATTGATGCCCATTTCTTTTGCAGTGTTTAATTTTTCTAGAAATTCGGCTTTATTTCTTAAGTCCACTTTCCCCGTCATCGGATCTATGGCGTTATTAATTTCTTGAATAATTTCATTAACGAACTTGATTCTATCTTGTTTTTGGCTAACTTCTGCTGCAAGTTGATCAATTTTCTTTTTGATTTTTTCACTTTCAGAAGCGTAGAATACAACGGCTTCTAAAGTGACTGGGGTGGATAAAATATCATGGTTGGGAAGTCGAATAGCCAAATCTTCTTCGATCATTTTGGTTTGTTGGGTCATAAAACCTCCATTTTGAAAAATTTTAACTTAAAAGGTTAGTATTATTATAATTAAGGTTAATTATATCACATCCGTCTAATTAGGTAAATATTTAACATTAATTTTAAATTTTAATTAAAACATTTCCAATCACTATAAGTTTCTTATTGAGTGGATAGTTTTTTAAAGCCTAATCTCCATTAATAAAAGAGATAAAAAAATTTTTAATCTAATCCTAATTAATTAAGTGAGTTGAGTATACTTGTGTATAATCCCTTCAATTTTGTATCTTATTCTCATCCAGGTCAAATTCAATTCTTATTTGAAAGCTTTGCATAGACAATCAGAATTGAAAAGTTTTAAAGCTTGAAGGCAACTCCATTCATGAATAAAAATTTTATTGAATCTAACCTAAATAAGCAAGAGCTCTCTTTTGAAGTTCCTTTACGCCCTCAGTGTTTAACTGACTTTGTCGGTCAAGATTCAATTCGTGATCGATTAGAGGTTCATATTGGAGCCGCTAGGCAACGAGGAGAAGTTCTAGGGCATTGTTTATTTAGCGGTCCTCCTGGGCTTGGTAAAACGACTCTTGCTTCTATTCTTTCTAAAGCAATGGAATCAAATTTAGTTTTAACTTCTGGGCCTGTTATTGAGAAGGCAGGAGATTTAGCCGGTATTCTAACCAGTCTAAAAACTGGGGATGTATTATTTATTGATGAAATCCATCGTTTAAATCGATCTGTTGAAGAATATTTATATCAGGCAATGGAAGATTTTGCGTTAGATTTAATGATTGATAGTGGTCCCAATGCACGCAGTATTCAGGTAAAACTTAACCAATTTACCTTAGCAGGCGCTACAACTCGTTTAGGATTGCTTTCAGAACCTCTTCGTTCCCGATTTGCTTTTACATGTCGTCTTGAATATTATGATCCCATGATTTTACAAAAAATTTTGTTGAGAACAAGCCGAATTTTAAATGTCAAAATTGATTCGGAAGCTGCTTTGGAAATTGCCAAAAGATCTCGAGGAACTCCTCGCGTGGCTAATCATCTGCTTCGCTGGGTTCGTGATTTTGCTCAAATAAAAGCTAACAACTACATTGATCTTTCTGTTGCCAATCGAGCTTTGACCATGCTTTCCATTGATGAAAAGGGACTGGATGAAATGGATAAAAAAATGTTACAGACAATGATCGATCATTACAGTGGAGGGCCTGTAGGAATTAACGCTATCGCCGCATCAATTGGGGAAGAGCCTTCAACTGTTGAAGAAGTTTATGAACCTTATTTAATTTTGCAAGGGTTGTTAAAACGAACTCCCAGAGGACGAGAAGTGACTTCCTTAGGCTATCAACATATTGTAGGATCTTCACAAAGATAAAATAAATGACAAATAAATAGGAGAAAGAAGATGGTATTAATGAGATTTCTTCTGCTTGCTTTAACGGTTTTACCGTTAACTGATCAGTTACAAGCGGGAATTTGGAGTGATGTTGTCGAGACTTTTAAAGGGAAAAATAAATCTACTGCTCCCACAACACGCATCTTAATTACGCATGATGTGGAAAGGGTTAATTTAGAAGTCAAAGGGAAATATAGTTTATTTGACCCCTACACAGATTCTTTTATTAGCTCTCGCTTTATTGGAAAAAATCGAGTGGTAGAAGCATTAAGAGATGGGCTAAAATGGGGGGAATCTTTTCCGGGTTTATATCAAATTAAAATTAGGCCAGACGATACCGCTACTCGCATAATCATTAACAATAAAGAATATAAAGGTTCGATCTACATCTATGATATTGGAGGGAGTATCAGTATTGTGAATCAAGTTCCAGTAGAAGATTATATTTGTCAGATTTTATCTGTTTATGAAAATAATCAAATCCATCCGGAAGCCTTATCTGCACTGGCGATTATAGCTCGGACTAATGCCTACTTTCAAGCAGTAAACCCTAAAAATACTTATTGGGCGGTGGACGCTCAAAAAGTAGGTTATGAGGGAACAGCTTTTGTGCCGGCTGAAGTGGAAGATGCTGTTCGTTTAACACGTTATATGATCATGAGCCGCACAGGCGTTTACGAAGGAATTGCTACCCCTTTTGCAGCTCAAATAAACGGACAGTTATTTGGCGCACAGGCAGCCAAAGAAATTGAATCAGCCAAAATTTCTTTAGAAGAAGCTAATAAAATGGCTGAAAATGGATCCCATGCTGCCCAGATTCTTGCCAAAGCATTTCCTGGTACCACGATTATGTTAATCGAATATGCCAACTAATTTTTTTTGTCGATGTTGGTTTGGTAACCAGCATCGACTTTCCTTTCTATCTATCTACTTCTGCTTTTAGCGCAATAGAAGTATATGAAGGAATTTTAAGTGTGTTTGAATTGACACATTTACGACAACTTTCTTCAAAAAAATCTCCTGGAGCCACGTTATGGGTATTGACTAACCAAACCCAATGCATTCCTTGCCTTGCAGGAGGGATAGTAACTGTTAAAACAACGTGTGAGGCATTGAAAGCAACATAGAGATCAGGGCCTTCATGTGGAATATTAAGTGAAAAAGCAATGAATTTATTGTCATTTTCCCAATCGGGGTTGAAAGGCACTTGCCCATGCCAAGTGACATCCGTTTCTTCTAAAAATGTATCACGTTTAAGAAGAGAATAATTTTTTCTAAACGTGATTAATGATTTAAAAAATCGGAAAACACTTTGTTTCTCCTGAAGTTTATCCCATAAAAACCAATTCAATTTATTGTCTTGACACCAGGTGTTATTATTTCCATCTCTTGTATGCGCGTATTCATCACCCATTAATATCATGGGGATTCCTTGTGAAACCATTAAGGCTAATAAGAAATTGCGAATTTGTCTTTCTCGTAAAGCGACAATTTTTTTATTATTAGAATGCCCCTCTATTCCACAGTTCCAGCTATCATTGTGATCAAATCCGTCTCTATTTTCTTCGCCATTATCTAAATTGTGCTTGTCATTGTATGTTACTAAATCTGCCAGGCTAAATCCATCATGAGCTGTGATGAAATTAATGCTACAACAAGGAGTTCCTCGCCAACCATAAAGATCTTGTGATCCGCTTAATGCTGTCGCAAAAGCTGTTTTATGGCCTGAAGTTCCTTTAATAAAACGCCTCACGATATCTCGATAATGACCGTTCCACTCTGCCCAACGTTGGCCGGGATAAAATCCACCGACTTGGTATAAGCCACCTGCATCCCAGGCTTCAGCGATCAATTTGGTTTGTGATAAAATGGGATCGTGCGAAATTGCTTCGATGAGTGGGGATGGATTGAGTGGTGTGCCATTTTCAGACCGGCATAAGATGGAAGCTAAATCAAAACGAAATCCATCCACTCGCATTTCTGTCACCCAGTAGCGAAGCGATTGGATAATAAATTCTTTGACGATCGGATGATTGGCATTAAAAGTATTTCCACAACCTGAAAAGTTTAAATAATTTCCTTGTTCATCGATCATATAATAAGCATGTTTATCTAACCCTCGAAAGGATTGGATGGGCCCCATTTGATTTCCTTCAAATGTATGGTTATAAACTACATCTAAAATGACTTCAATTCCATGACGGTGAAGTTCTTTAACCATTGTTTTAAATTCAACTAACGTTTTGTTTTCTTGGATTTCACTTGCATACCTATTCATTGGAGAAAAAAAATTTACTGTAGAATATCCAAAGTAATTCACTAATTTTTGCTGAGTTTTGGGATTAATTTGTAAGGCTTCTGATTCGTTAAATTCGTAAATAGGCATTAATTCAACAGCATTTATTCCTAACTCTTTAAGATAAGGGATTTTCTCAATCACTCCCAAATAAGTTCCTGGGTGAGAAACTTGACTCGACTGATCCTGTGTTAGCCCCCGTATATGCATTTCATAAATAATTAAATCTTTTGAAGGAAGTTTAGGAGATGGTATGCCTTCCCAATCAAAAGTTGTTAACGGAATAATTCTACCAAGAGGGGAGTACGGTTTCGCACTTCCCCAATCAGGAGAGCTATAAATAGATTTTGCGTAAGGGTCTATTAATAAATAGCTTGAGTTTTCTGCAGGTACTCTAAAAGCATACAATGTGTAAGGAGGAAGCGATTCAATTGCTATATGCCAAACGTTCCCTGTTTTATTTAATGAAGGCTCCAGTTCTATTTCTTTAAAAGGGTTTAAAGAATCATTTTCGTTGAATAAACAGAGAAAAATTTTCTCAATATTTTTAGCATAAAGAGCAAAATTAACCTTTCCTTCTTGTATATTTGCACCAAAAGGAAAGGGGGATCCAGGTGTTATTTGTATATTCATCTGAGTTTTAGGGGGAAAGAATTAAAATATTTATTGACTATCCTTTTCATACAGGATCAAAAAATTTATTCCAACAGATTAAAGATGATGAATTTAAGCTAAATTATAAAAATTGTTAAAATTAATAATTAATAAATTAAATTTGTGCTTATCTTGTTTGTTTATATTATTGGTTTTTAAATATTTAAAAATATTTAGTTTAATTTTCTAAATTTTAAATTATAAAAGAGTTTGATTCAAATTTTTATTTATTTATATAATTACAGAAAGAATGATTAATATTGATTTGCTTGGTGTGCACAGTTGAGTAAAATAAAAATAAAAATAACAAAATTTGGATTATTTTTTATTTACTTTTAAAGAACAGTCAAGCATCTTAAGATTATTCATTCAGACTCTTTATCCGGATTTCCGTTATAAAGCGCCAACCTAGAAGAAGAATAGGTAAAGCATTGCTTTTGTCATTAAATATTCATCAAAAATCTAGCAATAGATGACGTGATGATTGTTTAACCTGATAAACATTGTTGTAAATGGTTGTGAATTTAATATGATAAAGAGTCAAATAGTAAGTTAAAATTAGATAACCCGTAGAAAAAATCAGTGTGTTATCTAACCTGAGGAGGTTATTATGTCGTTTGAAAATGCAAAAGAAAATCTTAAAGAATTCGGGAAAGAACTTGGCTTAGAGGGGTTAGAATTTGATGAAAATAATACGTGTATTTTGGGAATCGATGATGAGTTTTCGCTACACTTAACTTATGAACCAAATTCTAAACGTCTATACCTTTACTCCCCTCTTCTTGATGGTCTCCCAAGAGATGAAAAAACGAAATTAAGGCTATATGAGCGTTTATTAGAAGGTTCTATGCTAGGTGGTCAAATGGCTGGTGGCGGAGTTGGAGTAGCAGTAAAAGAAGAACTCATTCTTATGCACTGCACATTGGATATGGAACATGCAGTTTCTTCTGCATTAAGAGCTTTTGCTCCCCTTTATGTTGAAACAGTCGAAAAATGGCGCAAAATTTGTAGCGAAGTTTCTGAAGGTCGTGATGAGGGCGCAAATGCTTCCAAAGCCCTCCCTCCACAAATTACAGGTGGCGGAAAACAAGGTCAAGGATTTATCAAGATTTAATCCTAAAAAGGGGTACTTACTCCAAATGACATGAAACCTCGAGGAGTTGCTATTAACTATTTAGTTAAAAGCAGCTCTTTTTTTTAAGAAAGGTTTACTTTAAATTTATTCCTAAGAATTTTTCTTTCCAACACCCTTTGATACTTGACCGCAGCACGGTTAGTAAACTTAGATTATTCTCTATTTCCCCATTTTATTCCTATTTTCTCATTTAAAGTTTTGAGTTTTTAAATACTCGAAATTAAGATTTGTGATATCTTTATTATCTCAAGGACGAAGTCTATTATTTGAACATATAAATAATGAGGGAATGAGATATGTTTATTGTAAATATTGCCGGTCGTTTAGGTAAAGATCCTGAAGCACGTTTTACGCCCAGTGGACAAAAAGTGACTGCTTTTACCATTGCAACCAATCATAGAAAGGGAAAAGAGGACATTACGATCTGGGTACGTGTTACTGTTTGGGGGGATCGATTAGATAAAATCATTTCTTATTTGAAAAAAGGAAGTGCTGTTATTGTTGTTGGTAAAATGAATCCTCCTTCTAGCTATACAGATAAAGAAGGGCGCACACAAATTAGCTTAGAAGTAACAGCTGATATGATTGAGTTTAGTCCTTTTGGAAATCCTGATCGTGCTGAACAAGGTAATGTTGCTACGCAAGGCTCTGAGCAAATGCCTTATGATCAAAACGCTTATAACCGACCACAACCTAATTATGGATCTTACTCAGCTACAGGGCAAGGACATAGTCAACACGCGACTATTGATGATGATGCTTTACCTTTTTAAAAGGTTTTTGCAAACATTGCGAATGATGACAAAAAAATTTGTATCATTCGCATATAATCTATAAATAAAATTCATCTTACTGATTTTCTCATTAATAAAAATAAATTTTAAAGTTGAGCTAGTTTGTTTTTTAAGATCATTTTGCAGGCAGATTGTTAAGAAATGATACAGGAAAATTCACCTTATAAATGGTTCGAGTTTGCAAATTTACTTTTAGTATGCGATATAGATTTTTCTTTAACCTTTGGAGTATTTCATGGAATTTGCCTTAACTTTACACATTGAAAAAAGAAAAAAAGCTGATGTTTTAGTACTTCCTTTTTGGAAAGGCACATCTCAGCCGGAAGCAGCGATTGCTTTGCATCCTTTAAAGTTATCATTAGATTCTGTGTTTAACACAGGAGATTTTAAGGGAAAGGAAGGGGAGACCTTATTTTTATATGTAGAAGGATTAGTAGAAATGCGAGTGGCTTTGCTCGGTCTTGGTGAGAAAAATAAAGTATCAACCGAAGCTTTAAGAAAAAGCTATGGATGTCTAGCAAAAGCTTGTTTGGGAAAGAAGTTAAAAACGCTTAATATTTTAATGCCTGAGTTTAATAAAACAGAAGAGAACGCATTTATTAAAGCGATAACAGAAGGTCTTTTATTACCTAACTACGTTTACGATCGACTGAAAAGTAAGCAAGAAGAGGATGATGAAGAGACTTTATTACAGAAAATTAACTTTATCAGTTCGAATAAACACGTTTTAGCTCTTGCTGAAGAAGTTGCTGCAATTTGTGATGGTGTTTATTATACGAGAGATTTAATTAATGGGAATGCGGATGAAATTACTCCTCAATACTTGGCCAAATGTGCTCAGGGTTTATCTCAAGAGTATTCCCAAATTAAGACCACCGTGTTTGATAAGAAACGATTGGAAAAAGAGCAAATGGGCCTTCTCCTTGCTGTTAATCGAGGATCAAATTTAGATCCAGCTTTGATTATTATGGAGTATAAAGGAAATCCTAAATCAAAAGATCATACCGTAATTATTGGAAAAGGAGTTACTTATGATACTGGTGGGCTTAATATTAAGCCAACGGGAGGAATAGAAACCATGAAATGCGATATGTCGGGCGGTGCTGCTTGTTTTGGGACTATGCTAGCTGCCTGTCATTTAGATTTAAAGGTGAATTTAACAGCCATTATTCCAGCAACAGAAAATAGCGTGGATGCTGCGAGTTTTAAACCTGGTGATGTTTATCGAAGCTATTTAGGTAAAACTGTTGAAATGACCAATTCAGATGCAGAAGGACGTTTAATATTAGCTGACGCCTTAGCTTATGCGAGCCAAAATTTGAAGCCTTCTCGTTTAATTGATATCGCTACATTAACAGGTGCTATTGAAATTTCGCTAGGTTCAGAAGCTTCGGGATTGATGAGTACAGATGACCAGTTAGCGAAAAGTTTGATTCAGGCAGGAGAAAATACATATGAGCGTCTCTGGCGTATGCCTCTTTATGAAGGATATCAAGAAAAACTTAAATCAGATATTGCCGATCTTAAAAGTTGGAATGGCCGTTCAGGAAGTTCCTGCGTAGCAGCAATGTTTCTCAAAAATTTTGTTGGAAAAGATATTCCTTGGGCACACTTAGATATTGCAGGAACAGCTTATGTGACAGAACCTAAAAAATACATGCCGAAATATGCATCTGGAGTTGGTGTGAGATTACTTGTGGAGTTTTTAAAGCAGCTTTCAATGGTAAAAAATTAATTTTTATGATGAGCGGAGATTTCTTCTTTCGTAACAAAATTCCTGTTGCGATTTTAGGGGCCACAGGTTGTGTAGGGCAAAAGTTCGTGCAACTTTTAAGCAGGCATCCGTGGTTTGAAATTTTTGCTCTATGTGCTTCAGAAAAATCAGCTGGAAAAACTTATCAAGAAGCTGTTCATTGGACTTTGCCTACTCCAATTCCAGACGAAGTCAAACAAATGCAGGTGCTTACTTGCGAAACTTCTTTAGATTGTCAGCTAGTTTTTTCTGCTCTAGACTCATCGATTGCCGGATTTATTGAAACGCGCTTTGCTGAAGCTGGCCATCTTGTTATTTCTAATTCTCGCAATCATCGAATGGAAGCGAATGTGCCTCTAGTGATTGGAGAAGTCAACGCAGAACATTTAGAATTAGCCAAATCCCAACCTTTTCAACGAGGCATGATTATTACCAACCCTAATTGCTCCGTTATCGGAATGGTTATGGCTTTAAAACCTTTAATGCCTTTGGGGATAGGCGCTGTTCATGTTGTCACCATGCAAGCAATTTCTGGGGCTGGATATCCTGGTGTGGCAAGTTTGGATATTAATGATAATATTATTCCTTTTATTAAGGGGGAGGAAGGCAAGCTTGAAAGCGAACCTTTAAAAATTTTAGGGGATTTACAGGGCACTACTCTTCAGCCTGCTTCGATTAAAATTAGTGCTCAATGTAATCGTGTACCTATCATAGATGGGCATGTTGCATGCTTATCTATCAAATTAAATGGCTCGACATCTCCTGAAAATATCATTCAAGCGTGGCGTGAATTTTCTGGTGAGCCACAAAAATTTCAGTTGCCTTCAGCTCCCTTACATCCCATTTATTATTTTGATGATCCTTTTTATCCTCAACCCAAATTTCATCGACTTTTAGATAAAGAAATGGCTGTTTCTATTGGTCGTTTACGTCCTTGTTCTCTAATGGATTATAAATTTACCCTGCTTTCTCACAATATGACTCGAGGAGCAGCAGGATCGGCTCTACTCAATGCCGAGCTTCTTGTTAAAAAAGGCTGGGTTTACTGGTCTTAAATCATAATCATTTTGTTTTCAAATACATATAAATTTCTTTTTTACGTTGCTTTTGTTGGCACACGCTTTGCATTGCTAAATCCAGGTCCTTGAATTTCTTTTAAAACCTAAGTTTTAGACATCGCACAAGGAGGTGCCAGATGGCTAAAAGAAAACTAGGTTGAAAAGATTACTTAAAAGGTAAGTGGAAAACAGGAGTCAGAAAAATTTAAGAAAGAGAAATTAGAAAGCTAATTAATTTTTTTTATCTGACTCACCTTCAACAATCGTCCATCAGTAAGATGAGCTCATTTAGGAGGTGTATGATGGTTGTCAAAAATTTTGTTCAGGCGTCAACAGAAAATAAACAGATCACAAAACTTACTTCCAAAAATGAAATAGGTATAGAAGCGCCTATTGAAGAACAAGTGAATGAAGTTTTGGAAATAAAAGAACAAGATGCTTCAAAAAATCTTTCTAGATCCCATCGCATTCAAACAGCTGAAGGATGGAAAAGAGAGCAACTTCGCCGACGATTAGAAAAGCGAAAGGTCTGAGGTTGAAAGTTTTTCCCTAATGAGCTATCCTTATTCTTCTTAATTTGTTAACAGATCAGCTATTGTAAATTTATAGATAGCGTAGAGTAAGGATCTCTCATTTATTGTGAAATACGATAATAGCCGTGCTTTTGAAAAACATTTAGAAGGAGCGGCTCCCCACCATTTTAGTCGGTTATATTTTATTTTAAGCAAAGATCCTGTTGAGCAGCAGGAAGCCGTTGAACATACTCTTCATGCCTTACACCCCTCTCCAAATGTTTTAGAAGAATCAATTGAGATAATAGATGGAACGCAAGCTACGTTAGATATATTGTTTTCAGAGCTCTACTCGCATAATTTATTTGCAGATAAACGCCTTTTTTGGATTCAAAACGCAGATAAGTTAAAGAAAAATCTTATTGAGGCTTTAGAAAAATATTTTCCCCAAATTCCTTCCTCACAATATTTAATTTTGAGTGCTCCTAGCTGGAATAAGCAAACTAGTTTTTATAAGGCTGCGGAAAAAGAAGGGATTATTTTAGAATTAACGGAACCAAAACCCTGGGAAAAAGAGAAGAAATTAATTGAATGGGCGTCTAAACAATTATCAGCTAAACGAAAAATTATCCCGTATCAGGTCTGCCAGCTTTTGGTTAAACAAACAGGCTTAGATTCCTCTCTCCTTATACAAGAAATAGAAAAATTGCTTTGCTATATTGGAGATCGAAATGAAATTACTCAGCAAGATATCATTAAAATCTGCAATTATCAACCTTCCGATACTATTTGGCAGTTAGGAGAAGCTCTTTTTAAACGGGATGGTTTGGCAGCGATTTTGATTGCACAATCGCTTTTGACAGAGGGACAATCACTTTTACCTTTACTTCGACAAATTCGCTCTCAGTTTCAAACGCAATTTCATATTTGCGTTATGTTAGCTAATGGGAAAGCTGCCCAGGAAATCTCTCACGAATTTCCTTATTTAAAAGGAAATCTTTTAGATCGAACCATTCAGCAAGCCCAAAGATATGGATTGGATTCACTGAGACAAGGAATTTTATTTATTGATAATACCGAAATGCGTGTAAAAAATTCGCATGCTGATGAAAAATTATTGATGGAACTATTAATGATTCAATTAACCCGCACAATTTAGTGATATTTATGAGTGATAAACCTGCTTTACTTCTATTACCTAACCTTTTAGGTGAGCATCGTCATGCTGAAGTTTTTTTACCAGCTAGTGTTTCGAAAGCCGTTCAATCCATTGATGGCTTAATTGCTGAAAGCGAAACAGAGGGAAGACGTTATTTAAAACGATTTGCAACCAAAAAACCAGCAGTCGAAATTCCGATTGCTTTGTTTAATGAACATACTCCCGATGAACATATAGACTTTTTTTTAGAACCAATTTTAAAAGGGGAACGATGGGGATTAGTTTCTGATGCAGGACTTCCTTGTATTGCAGATCCTGGTTCAAAATTGGTGCATCGTGCCCGCCAACAAGGAATACATATTCAAACATTTGTAGGGCCTTCTTCTTTATTAATGGCGCTTATGCTATCTGGGTTACCAGGTCAAAAGTTTTTCTTTCATGGTTACTTAGACAAAGAACCTACTAAAAGGCAAATTCAGTTAAAAAACCTTGTTCACAGAGCACAACAAGATCAGGCAACTCAGATTTTTATGGAAGCCCCTTATCGAAATGCCCATACACTAGAATCGACTTTAAAATCCTTGCCTGATCAGGCTTGGTTATGTATTGCCTGGGATTTAACTATGCCTACACAAGGAGTCATTTGCCAAACGATTGAAAGTTGGAAAAAAAGCACTCTTCCTAATCTAGAAAAAAAACCAGCAATTTTTCTTGTGTATGTTTAATCTATTTTTGATTTTTTAATAAACTGATTAATCGACTATGGTAGGTTTAAGAGAAAAAGAAAAGTTACGATTTTTTAAACTTTTTAGTGTCAATCATAGCATGCCTTATTTATTCAATATGGCTGTGCTTTTTGTTACCCATGATTTTTCAAAACCTTTGATTTTTTTCTCTTTTTTCTTTATGGAAAATACTTATGAAAACCAATATTGATCTATGTACAAATGCTACCATTTAATAACCCTTGTTTCGTTTTTTTAAGTATTCATTCAAAAATCTTGTCAACAAAGTAAAGCTATTATTCTTCATGCATTTTTTTAGAAAATTTTTCTAAATAATAATTTTGAAGTTCACTGTCCTGTGAAAATTTGAGAGAGCCTCCAACTTTGTCAGCAACTTTTTCTTTGAATAATTTTGTTGTGAGGTAAGTAAAAGTAATCTCTTCTTCATTTTCTCCAATCAATTTAA
The DNA here is from genome assembly GCF_000648255.1 of Candidatus Protochlamydia sp. R18. NCBI lineage: Bacteria > Pseudomonadati > Chlamydiota > Chlamydiia > Parachlamydiales > Parachlamydiaceae > Candidatus Protochlamydia > Candidatus Protochlamydia sp. R18. The sequence continues at coordinate 99,543 of NZ_BASL01000611.1, forward strand.
ATTGTCGAGGAGGGACTTTCTCAGAATCCTCGTCTATAAAATTGGCTGTTTCATAATAAAAATAAGCTCCGCGATCTGTATCAAGCCATTCGCAACGTTGCTCAGAATAGTTTCTAGTTTTATAGGAAAAAAACTTAGGTTTAATGGCAACAGGATTATAGGCTTTTCCAAGATCGGAAGACTCTACATAATAGACAGCATCAAATATTTTATTCATAAAGCACCATTCCTTATTTATTTCCACATATCACTGGTAAAATATTTCCCCACAACAAATAGTTCCTCAATACTTTTACTCTTATAACCTTTTATGTAATGTTTTCCTTTTTCTTCTATAATAAGATTTTTCTCTTTTAAGTCATCAATAAGCATTTGTTTTTTACTTTCGCTTGAAAAAAGTATTTTATGAAGTTTATCAGGTGGGAGCCGATCCCGAATCATCACTTCATTTTTTATACTATTTTCGTCTAATGATTTTGTAAATTCAATGAGGTTATTTCGTTTACCATAGTGTTCTATAGACTTACTTCCATAGCGATCTTGATTATAGGCATAAGCTCCAGTATTAATAACTGAAAGATCATAAAGTAACTGATATTCTCCGTAATGTGGATAGCGTTGGACAAGACTGCTAGGCCTCTCTTCATAACTTCCAGTCGATTCTATCAATTCTTCCCGAAGTGTATTTACCATTTTTTGATTAATTAACCGACTAAAAACAAAACCTGCTCCTCCATGTCTATGATCTTGTCCAGCACTTGTTCCATCAAAGTTATGGCCTTTCTCAAATCTTTCCTGAGAACATAAAGAACCTTGGGTCAGTACAGATACTAAAACTTCTGGATCACCTGTAAAACCAGCCATTAAGCCTATTGCTCCTTCATGACGCAATAAATCTGCTAAATTAGGCACGCTCCATACAGAAGCATTTGGAGCAATTTCTACTTTTTTCATTTTTCCTTCACCTGATAAATAATCTTTAAAGACTTCCTTCATATCTGGTTGTCGGTCAATTATCATTTGTTTAAGGCTTTCGATAGAAATTTCGTATGTGTCTTGCAAATTCTCTAACGGATAGGCCTCTTGAGGATAAAATGTACGAAAGAGCAACATAATTTTTTTTCTTTCTTCTTCTTCAAAACTTTCAACTCCAAAAATAGGCCCTAATCCCATCACGGTGGAGATTGCGCTCATTTGTTCTAATCCTGAAGAGGTGTTTTTATTAACTTCAATTACGATACGATCACGCATAGAGTGAAATTCATTATCTGCAGCAACGCGAATCACTCCAATATCTTTGAATTCAATTTCTATTGCTTTTCCTAGCCTCATCCCTTGGCTGATATCACTGCTGTAGACATCGCTTATTTTTTTAAAATATCCATTATCAACATCGCGTATCGTTAACTGGCTTTTCAAATGTTCTGGCAAGTTTTTAATAAATTCTTCTTTGTTTTCGCGAATAGCTTTTATCGTGCTGAGTAGTTTTTCCTTAGCAAAATGACTGATATGGAAATTAGCCACTAATTTTTCTTTTCCATCCAAATTACGTTTTCTAATGGATAACATTCCACGCTTTAATATACCTGAATCTAAATGATCAAATTTAGCCCCATCATCCGGAGCAATATTAGCGTTTTTTACATAGTCATCAACTTTAGATTCTAATTCATAAAGAGGGTGGGTATGGGGGATTGTTATTTCGTTTGCAATTTTTGCGCGAATTTCAAAAGCTTGGCTATAATTCTTATTTTTTTCGTATAATTCAGCAGCTTTTTCCCAGCATTGGTGCGCTCTAGTGAGAAGCTCTAGCTGTGTGGGATTTTTTTGATATAATTCAACTAAAGATTGGCCCATTTCTAGAAAAGATTCAGGAAGGACGTTCTCTTTTTGCCATAGTTTATCAAAAAGAACATAGCTAATGCTGAATTCGTTTTTTGGTTCAGTTGTATGCAATGAAGAAGGCATATGGTTTTGAAGAATTTGTAGAGATAATTGATAACTTTCTTGTGCATTTTGAATGAGTAACCTGCTAGAATCTAATGCTGTGAAAATATCTTGAGAATTCGCAGTATTCCAAACTTTTTTAGATAATTCGTCATCTTTAGAAATTATTTTAATTTTTTCGATATCTTCTTTAAGCTTTGCCATGCTATGGTTTAAGTTTGTTAATGCATCATGCATGACAACAAATTCTTTACTGTTTTTTGATGTTTTAAGTTGTTCGTAAATCTTGTCGAGTTGAATTTTATTTTGAATCACTTGCTCGCGGTTAATCTGATAACTACGAGGGACATCTGAAAAACTAGAATCGTTTTTTATCATGGTTGTTTGCCTCTTTTATTTCTTATTCAGAAATGCAAGTTGCATGCCATTTTGTAAAATTTGCTGATACTAGAATAAGCAGGGATTTTTTCTTTTACATTTTTAACTTAAAAATCGATTGAATTGAAGCTAGTGAAAATGGTTTAGACGCTCTTTATTGAGCCCTGAATTGGTAAATTGTGCTTAAGTAAAACAACAAATTTTCATAAATCCTAAATCAATTCAGAAGCCACTGTGTCATAAAAAAGGACACCTTTTTTTGTTAAGCTTAAAATTTGATTCGATTGGGTGAGAAAACCATCCAAAATGAATTGTTCTATTGTTTCTAACGTTTCTTGTGAGAGTTTCCCGTGCCTTTGCTCGAAATCTGCGATAGAAATTCCTTGGCAGAGCCGAATTTGAATGACAAACAATTCCTTTAAATGGGCAATGGGATCTAATTGCTCATTAAAATCAATTGGGGATTGATTAAGAATTAATGATTGATGATATTTTTTTAAGTTAGCGACATTACGAAAACGTTTTCCTTCCCAATAACTAAATGCAGAGGGACCAAATCCTATGAAGGGGCGTGCTAACCAGTAGCCTGTATTGTGTTTAGAATAGAATCCTGGCTTTGCAAAAGCGGAGATTTCATATTGTTCTAATCCAAAACTAGTTAAGTGTTCGATGGCAGCATTATACATGGCTAAACTGGTCTCTTCATCGGGTAATAGGGGACGTACAAAATTTTGTTTTTTAAAAAAGACTGTAAAAGGTTCGATTGTGAGATTGTATAAAGAGAGATGAGATAGAGGAAGGGTACCAATCTCTTGTAAAGTAGTTTCCCAATGTTTAAGGGACTGACGCGGTAAATCGTACATGAGATCGATAGAAAGATTGGTGATGCCTGCTTCATATGTTTCTAAAACAGATCGTTTTGCTAAGGAAGGACTATGCAAGCGGCCTAATAGGTGAAGAAGTTCTTGATCTAGAGTTTGAATGCCGATGCTGACTCGATTAATTCCTGCCTGAGCGTAAGCTCGCATAAGGGAGAAACAACCATTTTCAGGGTTTACCTCCAAAGTAATTTCAGTTGTTGAGTAGTCAAAGGGGAGATCACGATGTATCGTTTCTAGTACAGCCTGAATGCGATCTGGGCTGAATAAGGAAGGGGTTCCCCCGCCAAAATAAATAGAGATAATACTTTTATTTATTAAGAGAGGAAGCATACGCTTCCACTCTAATTTTAAAGCAATCAGTAATTGATTTTTTAAAGGCTCTTGATCAGGAAGGACATAAAAGTGGCAGTAATTACACTTTTTTGTACAAAAAGGGATATGAAAATACAGACTGATTTCCGATGGAGTAGGGTTACCAATCGTTAGCATCTGGGTCTACGATTCCTCCACGTCGCCATCGATTGCGATCACTGAAATAGGATTCGTCATCTTCATCATCCTCTTCCTCATTTTCGCCATCTTCATCATCTTCCCTTGCACCAATTGTATTTTCAACTTCGATGGCATCTGTTTCCATATCGAAGCCAGTTTCATTTCCACCCATCGTTTCCCCAATGTCAATATCTGGGATTGTAGGCATATCATTGTAACCGGCTCGACCAGGGATTCGCTTGGGAGTGATATATTCTTCCGCTTCTCCACTTTCTTTAAGAAATTGCAGCCTTTCTTTTTCTTCTTCGATTTTTGTCCTAACAGCTAAAATTTCTTCTTTATGTTTATCTACATCTTTTTTGGGAACTAGTCCAAGTTTTAACCATTGTTCGAGATCATTAAGCTCTGTCTCGAGTTTTTTTAATCTTTCACTTTTGATATGTTTCATGATACTTCCATTAATTAAAATCTGTCCACGTTTCCACATTGTTTAAAGAGATAGCCATTAATCTCAAAAAACCAATTTATGCAGATAACGAAATGACGTGGAACGGAAATAGTAGGGTTTTTGGCAACTTTTTTCAATCTTTTTAAATAAATAATGAAGGAATTAAAAGAAAGGCTTCTCTTTTTTAAAAAAAATTCCAGGAGAAACTAGAGAGGAAAAAAATCAAGGCTTATCCTCCTTTTTATTCAAATGAATTAATCTAATTTTGAGAATGGATAGTGAAATTAAGAAAAGAATTTCACTTAGCAAGAAACTGTAGTAATATTTCTCTCCTCCAGAACCAAATCCATAGCTATGAAGTCCTGTCCCTAAAATGTAATTGACTCCATACCAAGTAAAGCTAATCGCTAAAAATCCAATGACAGCCCCAAACGCTAGACCAAACTCTCTAATCTGATGAAAACGATAGGCATGAATACAGATGAGATATAAACAAATCGAAATAAATGCCCAAGATTCTTTGGGATCCCAGTCCCAAAAACGGCCCCAACTCTCAGCTGCCCAAACACCTCCTAAAATTGTACCTGTAATTAAAAAAGCTGTTCCCACATATAAAGTTTGTAAAATTAACTGTGCTAAAGTGCGCATGGTTGAAGTTTTGGAAGAATGCATCAAAGCTAAACAGAGATAAAAATGGCCTAATACAGAACCTAAAATAAAGATACCGTAACTTCCTACAACAATTAAAACATGAATAAGAAGCCAAAACTGTGAGTCTAAAACAGCTTGTACTTGGTCCAAACTTTGATTGAGATCGGTAACTTCAAGGATAACTAATAAAACAAATGAGGAAAGTGAAGCGCTAAATAAAACAAATGTATTTCGTCGTAAAAAAGCTAAAGTAAGGCTAAAGAGAGTTGCCACCCAAGGAATGTAAATGACTGTTTCAAACATATTTGTCACGGGAGGGCGATTTAGAATATAGCAACGACATAGTAGTAAGCCCGTATGAAGCATAAAAGTAACAATTAAAAGCATAAGAATGCTTTGTTTTACTTTTGGATTTAAAATATTTTTAAAGCACATCAAAAAAATAGCTGAAAAACCGTACAAAACAATAAGAAGTTTAATCCAAGGAAATTGATAATACGCATATTCGGCATAAAGTTGATTCAATGTCGGATAATAGAGCGCCTTACCCGCAGCTTCCTGATAAGGGTGTCCCGCAATTGTTGCATACGCTTTTTTTAAAGAAAAGCCAAGATAATGGTATGTTTTTTTTTGATCATCGAGATTTTCATGGCTGACAGCTTTTTCCCATGCAAAATAGGCATCGCGAATTCTCTCAAAGTTTTCGTTAGAATAAAGAGTAAAATTACCAATAGGTTTTAAGCAGTTGGTTCGTTTGTCAAAAATTTTAATTTTAAAAGCTTTTAAAGAGATCCAGTCTCCCTCTTCATATTTTCCTGGAAGGGCTTTAAACAGCGTTCCTGCTTGTTTTAAACGTTCAACCAATGGAAATTCTTGTTCTAAAGTAGCTTCAATTTGTTGAGGGGATAACTTTTGTATTTGCAAAGATTTTAATCGTTCTTGAAATAGCTGTTCTTGTGGGTTTTCTTGCTCAATCAAACTAAATTGTTTGAGCTTTTGAGCTAGTTGAGAAAACTCTGCCCCTTCTTTATTTGTCAGATTTAAAGAGGGAGTAGGAGTAAGAGAGTTCAGTTCTTGATAATTAAATCGATTACTTAAGATATCTAAATTCGCTAGTTGTTTAATTTCTGCTGAAGAAACCCAAAAAAGAGGGGTACAAATAAACGATTGATGTCCTAAGCGATCTAACTGCCAAAGAAAAGTTAATGCGGAAGAGCAAGGAGTACGGAAAGTTTTTAGATCTTCATTTTTAATCGATTGCGAATGATAAAAATCGTATAACCATAGCCTGGCGTAAACATCAGCAGGCCGAAAACGCCCTTTATAAAGGACTGGAAAATCTTCTATTTCCCCTTTAAGATCTCCATATAGGCTCATTCCACTTATTAGAATTAGCCACAATAAGCCTATTTTTAGCGAGTTAGGAAAATTTTGAAAAAAAAATGTAAATTTATTTTTAATAATCGAAATATACAAACTTATCCTTATCATATGGCTAATTTTTGATCAAAGACTCGATAAAGCTCGTGGAGAAAAATAAAAATTTATTTCTGTTTAAATTTTTGGATTCTAGTTAGAAAAAGAGCTTCGAAAATAATTTTAAAATATATTTAAACAAGTATTGCTGAAATAGCAATAAAAAGTGAATATTTAAAGAGCTTAAGAAAGCTAATTCTCTTTAGGTACATTAAAAAAATAACAAGTATTAATTTTTATTTAATGAAAAAGGATTTGCCATGAAAGATCGTGAAATCGTTTATGAGGTAGATAATCAAATATTCAAAGGATATTTTGTTAATTTTTCTGAAACAAAACAAAAAAAACCGGCTATTTTAATTGCACATACATGGATGGGAAGAAATGCGTTTGTGTGCGAAAAAGCTCAAGAATTAGCTAAATTAGGATATATCGGTTTTGCAGTGGATTTATATGGTGAGGGAAGAGTAGCGCAAAATGGGAAAGAAGCTGGCGCATTGATGAAGCCTCTTTTCATGGATCGACAACTTCTGCAAAAGCGTATTTTTGGTGCTATGCAGGCTTTAGTCCAACAACCGGAAGTTGATGCAGGAAAGATTGGCGCAATTGGATTTTGTTTTGGAGGGTTGACAGTGATAGAACTATTACGTAGTGGGGCTGATGTGAAGGGTGTTGTCAGTTTTCATGGTATATTAGGAAGTCAAAAAGAGGGGAATAATGTGAAAACCGTTTCGATTGCAAAATCTATAAAAGGTTCCTTATTAGTGTTGCATGGATACCACGATCCCTATGTACCTGTAGATAATGTGCTCCATTTGCAAAAGGAAATGACCGATGCCAATGTAGACTGGCAATTTATTACTTATGGAAATGCTGGGCATTCTTTTACAAATCCTGAAGAGAACGATAAAAAAGGTGGGAAGTTTTATGAGCCTAAAACGTGTGATCGAGCTTGGCTTGCCATGAAAAATTTTTTTGAGGAAATTTTTTAATCCCTTTTCCGGTAAGGTTTCAGCCAAAATAGAAGAATTGTCCCTATGGTCACGATTAATCCACCTGGATAAGTTAAAAGATATTTAGCTGGATCTTGATTGACAATGATTTGCACATGATTAGCCGTTTGTGGAGAAGCTGTTTTCATTCCCGCCAAGTAAAAGCGAAATCCGTCCCAGGTTTCATAAACCTTATTCATGCTCAAGGTTAAGGCTATTTCTTCTTGATTATTATTAGTGATTAAAACATCCCCCTCATAACTATAAGTTTGTTGCGTATGAGGATAATTAATTTGCCTTGCTTGTCGAAGCCTTAAGCGATAAGGAAGCGAAATTTGTTGAGGTTGAAAACGAATAAGATACTGTCCATTTAAAATGGGCCATTTCAATCCTGTTGCTGACTCATCGTAGGCGAGGGAAATAATTTGTTTTTTTTCATTTTCTATAGCCTCTAAGAAAAGAGCCGGGCGATTATTCTCTTTTTTTTGCAGGGGTTCTTTTGTTTGATGGTAGTAAGTCAGGGGTGTCTCTAATAAAATTTTTTCTTTCGCTGTAGGATGCATCGCGTATAAACGTTCATAATTTTCTTCACCAACTTCTCCTCTTTGAATTAAAGTATGATAATCAATGTCATAGGCTTTAAAATAAGCCGAGAGTAGCTGGGCTTGATAGAGCACACTTTTTTCTTCAATGAGGGGAGGGGGTAAATAAGGGGAAGCAGAAAAAATTTGTTGGGTAAGATGAGTTAATAAAATTTCCTTTTTGCTTTCTTTTGTCACTAAAGTTTTCAAACCAGGCCATGATTTTTCATGCAGAATAACAAGCAAATCTTGATCAGCTTGTAAAGTTTTTTGAAGATCTTCAAAAAAAAGACACGTCCATCGACATCCATGATAATCCTCTTTTGGAATTAATTCCCAATTTAAATGAGAAAGTGACTCCTGTAAAGTGGGAGACGCTAGCGATAAAGAAGAAAAAAGAGGGGTGTGGCTGTCATTCCAGACATGCAAAAATTCCACAAAGGCATTAACAAAGTTATGCCCAGACCGTTGGCAAGCTTGTTGAAATAATTTTAAAGGAGGAATAAGCGTGTTTGTTGAAGAAAAAACTTGTTGAAGTTGGTTCTGTAAAAAATATTCATCAGCTTTTTCTTTGTCTAGGCGACTTGCCGGGAAAGAAGGAAATGGAATTTCTGCTTGAACAACATAACCTCCATGCCCTTGTGCATAAGCAATCAAGTTATAAAATTGATTTTGTTTAAACGATTCTTCATGAACTCTCCCATATTTATCAAATGCAAATAAATAGGTATTTTTTTGCCGATCTTCTACGATGAGAAGGGCAGGGGTTGGGCGAATCAAGTCAACATTGAAAGGAGCGGAAAGAGTCCATGAGTTTTTATATTGCATATAAAGTGAGTGATTGCCTTGAAGCGCAATTTGAATAGATTGTTCTATATCGGAAGGTGTTTTCCAAGATAAATTAAGCGTCGGAGGCGCCAATCCTTGAATGGAAGAAAAGTTCAAATTTAAATCAAAGTGAATCTTTCTTTGTTCAAATAAAATTCCTTTTTCTAAAGCAAGTTGCAAAGGAATCTCTAATTCAATGTCTGGTTGGGTTTTGGAAGTGAGTCGAACTGTTAAATTTTCCAAATAAAAATTCTTTAAACTTTCTTTTAAATGATCTGTTCGTAAAGCTAAGGCTAGCCACGCAGAAGTAGAGGTTGATAAAGGAAGGAGAATCCCTTTGGGAAAAGGAATGTCTGTCTGCCAGCTTTGAATAGGAAAAGGAGGAATACCTGAAAAATAAGCTTTTTCTCCTTTAATCCAGGTTTCCCATTGTTCATTGACATGAGGAGCATGTCCTAAAATTTTTAATTTTAAATTGGGAAATTGCTCGAATTGATGGAGATGGGGTCCTCCTTCTAAAGCCACTTTGCGAATCTCTTGACGAGATGTTTCAAAAGGAGGATTTAATTGTTCTACTTTCAGTGCGAAAGTATGGGGAATCAAAAGCGTTTGACTTCCACTTCCTTCTGTTAAACTTAGATTTCCTTGTATTCCCATTTGTTGTTTAATTATTGTTCCTCCAATGACCATTAATAATCCAAGATGCGTAATGAGAAAAGGAATATGCTTTTTTTGAAAAGGCCATCGGCGAAGAGCAGAAATAAGGATATTGACAAACATCAAACCCAGTAAACTTAAAAAGAAAGGGCTATGATAAGTCCATTCAGCGGCGAAGAGGTGAGAATTAGTATAAGATTCTAAAAATGTACCGGCAATCACAATTAAGGCGAGAGCACTAATCAAAAAAATCGCCAGATAGACGCCGCCTAAAAAATGAAAACAACGTCTAGTCCAATTGTTCATGGGGAAGGAAGTTCTTCAATAAGTTCAAAACTATTAGCAAACTGAAGAAAAGCTTTACGTTGTTTATTAATCAAAGAAGCCGGGCCAACAATTTTTATGGTATAATCTGCTCTCATCAAGCGGTATTTTAATTGATCTTTTCGATTATTTAATTGCCTGTCATATTCAGGAGATAAATGCATACTCCAAGCCAACATTTTTTGCAATTGTCCTTGATAAGTTCCTTCTGCTTCTAAGCAAAGTCCAATAAATCCTCCATGTGATTGGGTTGTCACTTTGACAGACAAAAGGTCTAAATCTTCAAATTGTTTTTTCCAGCGTTCAATTTGGGCCAGGGGAGGAATTCTTAATTGTTGTTCATTAATAGGAAATGTATGAATTGTGATACGTGCTTGATCATTGCCTTCTTTAGCATAAAACTCGCAAATAGGCAAAGTCGTATCGATTAAGGAGTCTTTTAAAGAAGGGTCTTGACGTATCCAAGATTGAGGAATAAGCGCTCTATAAAGAAGAATTCTTTCTTGGTCTTTCATCTCTTCACGGGCACAAAACGTTTGCCAAAAGTAAGAAGAAGGTAAATGCGAAGTTGATCGAGAACAACTACAAAAGAAAATTAAAAAAAATAAAATCCAAGTGCGTGGTTGAAAAAAGTTAGCCATTGTTTTTAATCGTTATATTTAGGACTCAGAGTTTATTCTTTCAAAATATTTATCACTAAGCTAAATCTTTAAATAATCAGAGATATTTCAAAAAACTGATCAGATTGGGCGAATACAAGGATTTAGATAGGGGATGATGAATGGATGGCCATCCAATCGTTGAAGGGGAGCTTGCAAATATAGAGCTGCTTGAAAATTTATATCAAGATTATCAAAAAAAATATGACAGCTTAGATCCTTCTTGGCATCGTTATTTTCAGGAATTAGAAACAGCTTCTTCTTTCACAACTACTAATAAACAATCCTCTTCTTCCAATCATGTGGATCATGTAATTGATGTATTGCGCCGGGATGGTCACTTAATATCTTCAGTAAATCCCATATCATTAAATCCTTCTTCATTTACATTTTCTCTAACAGAATATCTAAAGTCATGTGTTGATACACAAGCTATTATTCAAACTTCCAAGATTGAATATTTACGTAAGATTTATTGCGACCGCATCGGATTCGAGTATAAACATCTTAATGATAAAAAAATGGAAGTATGGATACAAGACTTTATAGAACAGCAATTTTTTAAGCAAACCTTGACCAAAGAGCAAAAACAACATGTTTTAGCGTGTTTAAGTCGATCCGAACTTTTTGAAACTTTTTTACACACTAAATATATTGGGCAAAAAAGGTTTTCTTTGGAAGGGGCAGAGACCTTAATTCCTATGCTAGATCTGTTGATCGAAGCAGGAGCTGAACAAGGGGTTCAAGAGTTTCTAGTTGGAATGGCCCATCGAGGACGATTAAACGTTTTGGCGAATATTCTTAACAAATCTTTAGATACTATTTTTTCCGAATTTGGGGAAGAATACATTCCGACTTCTTTAGAAGGAATGGGAGATGTGAAATATCACAAAGGATATACTGGGGAAAAAATTAAAACCCGATTGGGTAAATCAGTCAAGATTTCATTAAGTCCAAATCCTAGCCATTTAGAGTCTGTCAATGCAGTTGTTGAAGGAAAAACACGAGCTAAACAATTTTTAGCTGGTGGTGAAAAAGCCCGGAAGAAAATTATTCCCATTTTAATTCATGGAGATGCTGCCGTATCTGGGCAAGGTGTCGTTTATGAGACTCTACAGCTCTCCCAGTTAAAAGGCTATGAAACAGGTGGAACCATTCATTTTGTGATTAACAACCAGATTGGATTTACCACTATCCCACGCGATTTGCGTTCAACAAGATATTGTACAGATATTGCTCGCGCATTCGGATTGCCTATTTTTCATGTAAATGCCGAGGATCCCGATAGCTGCGTTCAGGTAACTTTGCTAGCCTTAGAAGTTCGGCAACGATTTCATTGTGACGTTTTCATTGATTTGAATGGATATCGAAAATATGGGCATAATGAAGGAGATGAACCTGCTTATACCCAGCCTCTAGAATGTCGTTTAATCAAAGGTAAACAATCGATTCGGAAAATCTATTACGATCAACTGTTAGCTCAGGGAATTTTGGATCTTCAAGTGATGGATCAGCTGGAAGCAACTTATAAAGCAGGATTGCGGGAAGTACATGAAAAAATAAATCAGCCACAGGCAATTTCTTCTGTCGTTAAACAGCCCTTCTCAATTCCCCAAAGTTTTTTTCAATCTGTTGAAACTGGTGTTAACTTGGGAAAACTCATATCATTGGCAGAGCGTTTTAGTCAAATTCCTCAAGGATTTACCCTTCACCCCAAAGTTGACTATTTGGTAAAAGAAAGACTTCGTCAAGTGAAAGAAAATAAACTTATTGACTGGGGACTTGCTGAGCATCTAGCTTATGCCTCTCTCTTAGAAGAAGGAGTATCAATACGCATATCTGGTCAAGATTGTTGTCGTGGCACTTTCAGTCATCGTCATGCGATTTGGGTCGATCAACATACAGAAAAGGATTATTATCCACTTGCTCATCTAAAACAAGGACAAGGAAAGTTTGAGATCGTTAATTCTCCTCTCTCGGAAATGGCAGTCTTGGGCTTCGAATATGGATATAGTGTCGTTTGTGTAAAAGGTCTAAATATATGGGAAGCTCAATTTGGTGACTTTAATAATGGAGCACAAATAATTATTGATCAATTTATTGCAAGTGCCGAACAAAAATGGGGACAAAAGTCAGGATTAATTCTCTTTCTTCCTCATGGACTTGAAGGGCAAGGGCCTGAGCATTCTTCAGGTCGACTTGAGCGATTTTTAACTCTTGCAGGACATGACAATCTTCAAATCGTTAATACAACAACTCCCGCTCAGTTCTTTCACTTACTCCGTAGACAGGTGAAACATCAATTTGAAAAACCTTTGATTGTATTTACCCCTAAAGGTCTCCTTCGCTATCCGAAATGTGTCAGTGCATTGCATGAATTCACACAAGGTACATTTCGAGAAATTATTGATGATGTTTTTGTCAATCAATCAGAAATTAAACGTCTGGTTTTATGTTCGGGAAGAATTTATTATGATTTATTAGCTGAAAGAGAGAAATTGAATCGAAAAGAGATAGGTTTTATTCGGATTGAGCAATTGTATCCTTTGCATATGGAAGAGCTAAAAAAATTAATTTTTCAATATCCTCATATTCAAGAGGTTGTTTGGGCTCAAGAAGAACCTCAAAATATGGGGGCATGGAGCTTTATGTTTCCTTATCTTAACGAGTTAATTTCATCTTCTATTCAGCTAAGTTACGTAGGTCGGGAGCGAAGTGCCACTCCAGCAACCGGATCTTATTGCCTTCACAATCAGGAACATACAAATATTTTAAAACAGGTCTTCAAAACATGAGAACTGACATTAAAGTCCCCTCTATGGGCGAGTCGATTACAGAAGTAATGATTGGTCAAATTTTAGTGACTAATGAAACTTTCGTTAAAACTGACGCCGAAATTTTAGAGCTAGAAACCGATAAGGTTAATCAAGTGTTATTTGCCCCAAAAACGGGAGTAATAACCTTATCTGTACAAACTGGAGATCGCGTTAAAATTGGAGCTTTGATTGGATTTATTGAGGAAGAGTCTCAAATAGAAAAGAACGTCCCTCAAAAAGAGGACAAAGAAATTTCTGCTGAAATTCTTGAACAAAAAGATAGTATAACATCTAGTAAACCCTCTTTTGAAACTGTAGAAAAGGATGCGTTGGGAACTTTGCGGCTAACGAAAGAATCTTATCTTTCTGATTTACAAATAGAAGAGCTTTCACCCTCGCAAATATCTCAAGATTTGGAGCAAACTGCAAAAACTTTTGAACGTCAAGAAACAAGGCAACCATTGTCTAAAATTCGACAAGTGATTGCAAATCGTTTAATAGAAGCTCAGCAAACTATGGCGATGTTGACAACGTTTAATGAAGTAGATTTGTCAGAAATCATTTCTCTAAGAGAAAAGCATCAAGAGATTTTTATAAAAAAATATGGAATAAAATTAGGATTTATGTCTTTTTTTGTAAAAGCTGTTGTCTCTGCTTTAAAAGCTTTTCCCACAGTCAATTCCTACCTCGATCATCAGGATATTGTAGAAAGACATTACTACGATATAGGAATTGCAGTTGGAACAGATAGAGGAACATTTGTGCCTGTGGTCAGACAATGTGATCAACAAAGCTTTGCTCAAATTGAATTAGCGATTGATCTTTTTGCTAAAAAAGCAAGAGATGGAAAAATTGCTATGGATGATCTTCAAGGAGGTGGTTTTACGATTACGAATGGAGGTGTATATGGTTCTCTTCTTTCCACTCCCATTTTAAATCCACCTCAGTGCGCAATTTTAGGCATGCATAAGATTGAAAAAAGGCCGGTTGTCATGGAAGATCAAATTGTGATTCGGCCGATGATGTACCTTGCTTTAAGCTATGATCATCGTTTGATTGATGGAAAAGAGTCTGTCGCATTTTTAGTTCATATTAAAAATGCTTTAGAAGATCCTTCTCGCTTATTGTTAAATCTTTAAAATGTAAGGAAATCACAAATATGGTTGAACACTATGATTTAGCAGTTGTTGGAGCTGGACCAGGTGGGTATGTGGCAGCTATTCGAGCCGCTCAAATGGGTTTAAAAACGATTTGTATTGATAAACGAGAAACGCTAGGAGGAACGTGTTTAAATGTGGGATGTATTCCCTCTAAAACTCTTCTTCATTCTACAGATCTTTACTCAACACTGAAACAACATGGACTCGAACAAGCCATTGAAGTATCTGATTTAAAAGTCAATTTTACAAAATTAATGGAACGTAAAAGAAATGTTGTCAAAGGATTGATTGAAGGGATTGCTTTACTTTTTAAAAAAAATGGGGTGATTTATTTAAAAGGAGAAGCGCAATTTTTGGATGCTCATACGCTTCAAGTGAAAAATGGAACTCATATAGATGAAATTAAAGCTAATTATATTTTATTGGCAACAGGATCGGAGTCTACTTCATTACCTCATTTGCCTTTTGACGAAAAAAATATTGTTTCTTCAACAGGGGCCTTAAATCTCGCTACTGTCCCTCCACGCTTACTCGTCATTGGAGGTGGAGTGATTGGGGTAGAACTCGCTTCTGTTTATAATCGTCTGGGGTCTTCAGTGACAATTATTGAAATGTCAGATCGCCTTTGTCCTGCCATGGACATCGCATTATCAAAATACCTATTCCAAATTCTCAAAAAGCAGGGGATTGAAATTAAGTTGTCGACGAAAATGATGACAGCTGTTTTGCAACCTAATGAAACGATTTTAACCATTGAACAAAACGAACAATTGCAAAATATTAGCGGGGAAGTGGTATTAGTTGCTGTTGGTCGAAGACCCTATACCCAAGGATTATCTTTAGATAAAGTTGGAATTCAAATAGATAAAAAAGGATTTATTCCCGTTGATGGATTTTTTCGTACATCTCAACCACATATCTTTGCGATTGGAGACCTTATTGAAGGTGTGATGCTTGCTCATCGAGCTTCTCAAGAAGGAATCACTGTTGTGGAATGGCTAAAAGGAGAAAGGCAAAGCATCAATTATCTAGCTATTCCAAATGTAGTCTATACGAATCCAGAAGTTGCTTCTGTGGGACTGACAGAGCAAGAAGCTAGCGAATTAGGACTCACTCTTTTAACAGGAACAACCTATTTTAGAGGTAATTCTCGGGCTCGTTGCACGGATGAAATAGAAGGATTTGTGAAATTGATTGGCGAAAAAAAATCGGGCCGTCTATTGGGAATGCATATCATAGGGGCTCATGCATCTGAGCTCATCGCAGTAGGAACTCTTGCCATTCAAAAGCAAATCAATTTAAAAGATTTAGCCGAAACCGTGCAAGCTCATCCGACTCTCAGTGAAACTATCAAAGAGGCTGCTCTGCAAGCTCTGGGAAAAGCCGTTCATGGGTAATATTTGAAAATTATTAAACCCTGTCTGTTGAAAAGTTAATAATCTGGGATGACGGACTTTGAAAATTAAGGTTTTTTAAGAAGTTTTATAGTTGCATAAAAAAACAGCCAAGGTGTTTCACCTTGGCATTAGTTATTACTAAATAGCTAACCCAGTTCTTTAGAATCAACTGACATCGGGATTTTTCTTGCCCAGATATTCGAAGCCCAGATATTTGAAGTACGACGAAATAAATGGTGATGATTAAAGTGATTTAAACAAATTATCTTGAAGATATTCCATTTAAATAGAGACCGAAAAAAACTAAAAGTTGAAATATTTTTTGAATTTGACTGATCAAAAGAACTCTCTGAAATTTGAGGTAGGCTTACTGGCTGTACAAGTTTGTCCTTATTCATCTGAGCTGCAAGTTGATCAAACGCAACTTGCATTTTTTCTAATCGATCCGCAATAGCTTTGTTGCTAATATCTTCTCGGTGGTCCAATTCTTCTATTTCGGCTCTAATTACTCGAAAATCTTGAGTTAAGCTGTTCATCTCTTCTTTAAGACGTTTAAAATCTTGTCTAATGTCTTCAAGATCCTTTCTCATGTAGTCTAATTGATTTTTAATAAGTTCTAAATCTTTGCGAATTTGGCCAAACTCTTGCTTAAGAACTTGAAAGTCTTTGAAGTGTTGCTTATATTCTTGTCCAAGAAAGTGAAAGGATTCTTTTATTTTTTGGACCTGTTCATTGAGTTGACCAAGTAATTGCATATCCTGCTTATGTGATAATTGTAAGTCATCACATTGCTGTTGCATTCTTTTGAGTTCATGAAGTTGTTTAGCATCATTTTCGCGCAACTTAGCAAAAGATTGGGAGATAGAAGCTACTTTTTGATCTGCTTCTTTCTTAAACTGCGCATGTTCTTCGCACTCCTTTTTACACGCAGCTAATAACTTTTCGCTTATTTTTATGATTTGTTGTAATTCCTGCTGATTTTTGTTTTCCAATTCCTTATTTTCAATTTGCTTGCTAGTTATATTGCACTTGATATCTGTCAATTGCTGAGTAAGTTTTTCTTGGTCTTTTTTTAAGAAAAAATTTTCCAAAACTAATTCTAGTTGTCGTTGTCTTTGTTGAGTAAGAATTGCATTAGGTCTTAAAAAAGTATCTATAGTTCCTTGTAAATCAGTTGGAGTAAAAAAATAATCTTTTGGCTTGGGAATCATAATAATACCTCTTAATTGGTAAATTATTGGTTCACTTAATTTTAAACTTTTATTTTAAAAAAACCAGTCCTGGTTCGCAAGTTGGTTTTTCCTAATTGAATTATTTTCGCAAATAACCTAACACTGTTATACCACCGCCAACTATACCAAGTATAAAACTTAAAGCATTGAGGGTCTCAGTTCGCATGCCAAAAATGTTAGGATTTTTAGCACTTTGCTTTAATTGGCTGACAATTTTTATAATTTCGGGATTAATTTTTTTTAGTTTTTCTTCTGGGAGATTTAACAAGCGTACAGTGTCTAATAAACACTGTTGATATTTGTCCAAATTTTGTGGAGTTAAGGGTAAAGTAAAAATCTCCAGCAATTTGTTTTTTAAATTATTCAGTTGAAGTTGGCTATTGGCATTAATGGCAGAAAGCTCGTCAAATTGATTTTGCAATTGTTTTAGCTGCTGATTAAATCTCAATTCATTATCTATAAGAGCATTTTGCTTATGACATACTTGCTGTGCCAAACTATTTTTTTCTTCCTGAAGTTGGCTGAAGTTTTGTTCTAGCTCATTTTTTGACTCTCGAAGTTGCCAATTGTCACGATTAAGAAGTTGATTTTGGTCCGAAAGTTGTAAATTATCGTTAGTAGTTTGATCCTTCTCTTGTTGAAGCTGCTGTTTTTCAGCAGTAAGTTGGCCATTTTCTCTTTCTTTATTTTTATTTTCATTTGTTAATCTAACAATTTCTTTTTGTAATTCATCAATTGTTCTTTGCTTTGCATCTCTTTCATGTGTGACATCTCTTAATTGTCCATTGAGCTTATTGATGACTTCATCCTTTTGATGATTACTTCCTTCCAATGTCTTTTTTTCTTCCGATAACTTTTCAATTGTTGCATTTAGTTCATCACGCTCTTCATAAAATCTGACAAACATATTTTCCATTTCTCGTAATTGAGTTTGGACCTCTTCATACTTATCCTTTAATGCCTGATATTTTGTAGAAATTTGTCGATTCTCTTTTACTACTTCTTGCTGACCTTCTGTTAAATGAATAATTTGCGAATGTAAATGTTCATTATTAGTTTTCAATATGCCATTCTCTTTTAAGATTTTCTCTATAACTTCACTTTGTGCGGTAATTGTCCTATCTTGTTGTTGAGTTTTATCTGACAAAGAATTTAATCGAGCGTAAACGTCTTGCATTTGTTCCTGAGGAGACATGATATGCCAGTCATTTCCTAAATCCCAATTAGAGGTTGTAGTAGGGCTGCTTAAATTCATAAAAATTCTCCTAAATTTAATCTAAAAATCGCCTGTTTTTAGATTTGTTAAAACTAAAACGTGTTTAAATAAATTAAACAACTTTCATTTCTTTTTGGAAAAATATATTTTTAATTTTGCGCCTCCTTACTAAATTTTATGTGCTTTATTTAAAATTCATTTTAACCTTTTTCTTTATTTAAACTTAAAAATAGCTTAACCATTTCTTAATTTAATTGACTAGTTATTTTCTTTATTTTTTAGGAAAATTAATCATAAATGTTTGATTATAAAAAGATTGCAAAATAGTTATGCGACTGTTAAAAGAGGGAGATAAATTATTTAAATTATATTTAATATCTAGTTTTATACATTTTGATATGGAAAAATAAATTTTTTTGAATACATTTGAAAGACCACTCAGAACAGAGTGGCCTTAAGAATTTTAATAGTTGTGAGAACTTCCGCATCCACAAGAAGAGCGAACATTAGGATTAGAAATTTTAAAGCCTGATCCGCGAAGACCGTCAACAAAATCAATTTCTGACCCTAAAAGTCGGGGAACCATTGCTTTTTTCACATGAATTTCAATTCCGTTGGAAGAAAAAATTTCATCTTCAGCGTCTGCTTTTTCAGAAAAGTCGAGCACATATTCAAAGCCATTGCAGCCAGCCATTTCTTCAGCAAAGCGCATGCCCCAGCCTTGCTTATTTTCATCCGCTAAAATTTCTAAAAATTTAGAAGCTCCCCGTGGTGTGATGCAAATAGAGGATTGATCGACAGGTTCTTGTAATAAAGCATTTAAGCGTCGAACGAGCTCATCAATTTGCGCATCTGTTTTACCATGAGTCATCATTCCAGCCTCTAACGTTTCCCATACGGCCGCGTGACAACCCACACAATGAAGCCCAGCATTCGTAATTTCTTGTGAAAGTTTTTGAGCTTTGTAAGGAAACATGCCTAAAATATCTTCAATAGTCATAGAGCGAGAAATTTCAGTCGCTGCTTTCTTCGGTTGTTGAGAACAGCATCCTCCAGAATGTTGATGCTCTTGCGGGGAGGGAGCAGGCGAACAACAGCCTCCAGAGTGCGAATGGGAATGAGAGTGAGAATGATGATCATCTTGGTGGGGTTTTGAACAACAAGACATAGTATTAACCTCTTTGATAACAGTTAAAGTGTCTTCAGATTCTAAATTATGACAGGCAAAATCTGAATCGGCACTTAAATAATTTTAACCTGAGTTTTTTAAGTAGAAGAATCCTATGTTCTTCTGAAATGCTTAATTAAAAAATAATACGCACGCGACCTTGTTTAATGCGACATTGGCAAGCTAAACGTTCATGGCAAGTCCCTTCTCCAAGAAAATCTTCTTCTTCTTTGGTGGGAGGAGAAAGATTTTCTTTTCCCTCTTTAACTTCTATTACACAAGTTCCACAAACACCCTCTGTGCAAGCAAAAGGGACTCCGGCTTCTTCGCAAATTTCAGCTATCGGTGAATCATCTGGTAATTCGATTTCTTCTTCATTATGGTCAAAGACTAGCGTCGCCATGCTTGTTTACTCCTAACAACAATTAAAACTTAATAAATTCGTAATTAGTTATTTAATATAAAAATTATCGGTTAATTTAGTTATAAAAGCAAGGGGTTTATGAATCATGCTTAGTTTAAATTTACCCCTAACTATCTGTGACAGCAAAATAAATTTTGCCAGTTTTGTTTTCTCCAAACAAGACAAATTCCAAATAATATGAAAGGGATGCTAAGCAATTGTCCCATTTGCAAGATAGGGTTTGTTAAAATGGAATCTAAGTTGGCTTTCCAAAATTCTAAAAGGAAACGACTAGAAAAGTTAAAGATAAATAGAAAACCGGCATAGGTGCCTGCCGCGAGACAAGTGTTGCATTTTTTCCAAAGAGTAAATAATAAGAAAAAAGTCATTAAGTAAGCAAAAGCTTCATATAATTGTACAGGATGTCTAGGGATGGGTAAGCTGCCATCAGCTGGTTGAGCAAATAACACAGCCCAAGGATAGCCAGAAGGAGTTCCTATAATTTCTTGATTAAAGAAATTTCCTATTCGAATAAATACAGCCGTTAATGCACTTGGAATAGCGACAAAATCTAACACCCTAAGGAATGATAAAGTTGGCGCCCATTTTTTTATATAACTAGTATAAAAAAAGAGGGCTAACATCACTCCCAAGGCTCCACCATGGCTTGCTAATCCCCCTTTCCAAACTTCAAAGATTTCTAAAGGATGACTTTTAAAATAGTTCCAATCATAAAAAAAAACAGCGCCTAAACGAGCTCCAATCAATGTTCCGAAAACAATGAACCAGCAAAGACGATCTGCTAAAAAATAACTTATTTGTTTGGCAGAAGTTATGGCTCCTTGAAAGGCTTGTTCTAAATCTTTTCGTTGAATTGAGTTTTCTTTTAAAACGGTATTTAATTTGATTAACAAAGCATTTTTGAGATCGGAAGAGATGTTTAATGGCTGAATTTCTGAGTTTAAATTTTGTCTCTCTTGTTTATTTAATGCATTTTGACATTTTTGAATTAAGGGAGAGGAAGAAGTTTTTAACTGGTTAACTAATGATTTCCAATCTTGAATATCCATGGAGCTTAGATGTTTTGATTGATTGACAAACAGAGCAATAATGGGGACAATAATAAAATAGCCTAAGATAAAACCAGTAATAAAACAGATGCCATACCACATGACAGGATGATCAATAAAAGGTAGAGTAAATGCTTCTCGAGGAGGATTCCAATAAAGCCAAGCAAGCCAGTGTTCAGTTAACATGAACATCCTTGAAATAAAAGAGTCAAAAAAAAGCCCTATCTTTGTTTCCAAAGATAGGGTGGGATCGGAGTAGAGGGATTCGAACCCCCGACCTACTGCTCCCAAAGCAGCCGCGCTAGCCAAGCTGCGCTATACTCCGATTTTTCTCAAAGAGAATAAAAAATTAGCATAAGGTTGAATTTTTTGACAAACGAAATTGTATTTTTTTAAGAATTTTTTTACATAAAAGTAAAATTTTTTTTAGCGAATTTATGTTTTTTGAGAAAGAAAACTATCCTTGTAGTTTTTTCAAAATGAGATGACAAATTCCTGAGATTTCTCGATCATCTTGCTCTAATGATTTTTGTATACTCTTCACACTTGACATCACGGTGGAATGGTCTCGAGAAAAAAGATCTCCAATTTTCATGAAAGGCATTTTTAGTTGTTCACGACATAAATGCATAGCTAGTTGACGAGGAAGTGCGCATTCTCTTGTTTGAGCCTTACCTAAAATATCTTCTGTACGAATGCCGTATTGTTCAGCGACTGCTTGAATAATTTTTTGAGGGGTAATCGCAGTTTTCTGTTCTTCTTCGATTAAGTCGATTAATAGTGCTTTAGTTGCTGTTACAGATAGGGCTGTTATGGAATGTTTTGCGTCCAGATGCAGTCGGAGAACGAGGGCTTCCAAACCTTTTATTAATGCTTTGGCATTGCTTTTGAACGTTTCGATAAGATAATCGGCAATCTTTAAGGGAAGTTCAAAATGTAAAGCTTTAGCTTTAGCTATAAGAAGATTGCGCATTTCCCCAGGCCTTAACGGTTTTAAAGGAAGAACAATTCCCCATTCAAAACGACTGACCAAGCGCGGTTCAATGAGCTGTAGATCTTGAGGGGAACATTCAGAAGCTAAAATAATTTGCTTACCTTCTAAATGCAATGTATTAAAGGTATGGAAAAATTCTTCTTGCGTGGCGCCTTTTCTAGAAAAAACATGAACATCGTCCA
The DNA here is from genome assembly GCF_000648255.1 of Candidatus Protochlamydia sp. R18. NCBI lineage: Bacteria > Pseudomonadati > Chlamydiota > Chlamydiia > Parachlamydiales > Parachlamydiaceae > Candidatus Protochlamydia > Candidatus Protochlamydia sp. R18. The sequence continues at coordinate 121,495 of NZ_BASL01000611.1, forward strand.
CTAGCAAGACATCGATATTGCGATATGCTTGTCTAAATACACTCATTTCTCCTGCACGGATGGCGGTAACGACGTGATCAGTAAATGTTTCTGCTCGAACATAAATAACCTTTAGCCCCTGTGCTTTTAAAGCATGAGCTAAGCTCATCAATAAGTGAGTTTTACCCGAACCTCCGCTCCCATACAAATAAATGGGGTTAAACGTACCAAGTTGGGTTGAATGAATTTGCGGAGAAAGACCGGCAATTTCTAGAAGTAATTGATGAGAGAGGAGATTTTCTTCCGTTGAAATGAAATAGGGAAATAAACAAAGAGGATCTAATTCATCGAAGGTTAGTTCAAAAGGAGCTTTAAAATCTTTTTCTTTATTGGCCGTTTTAGTTTTTTTTGCTTTTTGGGGGATATTAGCAACGGAAAGATGAATTTTAATTCGTTTATTATTTCCATTAATAAATTTTTGTTGAGCTTTATTGCGAACATGTTCCTCAAACCAGAGTGCTTGAAAGGAATCTTTGGCTTCTAAATAAAGATTACAAGCATCAAATCGTTGTATTTTCAACGTTCTGAGCCATTTTTGAACCGTTTCTAAACCAAGTTCAACTTCTTGTGCCTTTAGAAATTCTTCCCATGCTTGCATAGTTTTTACTCTTGTCAATCTCTTAAAATTAATTAGAGGAAGAAAATTCTTCCTCTAAAATTGTTCTAACGAGACCGAGCTTTTTTAGGAACAGTTTTCACTGCAATAGGGTTAGGCGTTTTTTGTATTTGTTTAGATACAAACCATTGTTGTACCATTCCTAATAACATAGAAGAAAGCCAATAAATATTTAATCCTGATGGGAAGTTATAAAACATGACAGCAAAAACGACTGTCATCATGGTTCCCATTGCTCGTTGTTGTCTTTGCTGATCTGTCATCTGACTTAGGTCTTTAGGACCAGAAGACATAAAACGCTGTTGAAGAAACATGACTAAACCTAGCAATATGGGCAGCAGATGAAATTCTGTTCCAATAAAAAAAATAGGCTTGCTCCAGCTAAATAAAACATCGGGAGCTGTCAAGTCGTCAATCCATCCAGTAATAAATGGAGCACCGCGAAGAGCGAAACTAGATTTTAAAAGATCAAACATTCCAATCAAAAAAGGCATTTGAATCAAAAGAGGTAAGCATCCAGAAGCTGGATTGACTCCTCTTTCTCGATAAAGAGACATGATTTCTAATTGAGCTTTTTTGGGATCTTTCTTATATTTTTCTTGAATAGCAGTAACTTGTGGTGCTATTTGTTGCATGCGAACCATAGATTTAGTGGACCACGTATTCAATGGGTAGAGCATCAAACGCAAGCTAACTGTAAGGAGAACAATGGATAGTGCCCAAGAGTTCGTTAAATAATGAAAAAATTTCATTAAAATTAGAAGAAACTTGGCAAACGGTTCAGAAATAAAAGTGAACCATCCGTGCATTGTTTGACAAGCAATATAGTCGGGGTTATAACCTATTTCAGAATTGGAATATTTAGCATCGATCGTTTTTAAAGTTTCATCATCAAATGGCCCTGCAAAAAACCGGAAATTCATCAACCCACCTTGAGATTTCAAGGGAAGATAAGCCATGTAGCCCGGTAAATTAGCAGCTTGATAAAGATTATATTCTTGATCAATTTCTATTAATCGAGATGGGACATTTGTTCCTGAAACTGCTTGAATTTTAAATCCGGGATCGATTTCTTTGAGAGGATCTAAAATCATTCCTAAAAATCCATTCGAATTGCAAATCCAATCAGGATAGATGGAAGTGATTGTTGACGCATCTTTAGGTAGATCAATCTTTTCCACTTCAGATTTTTGATTACGAGTGATGCGATATTTTAAAGAGGGAGCGGGTCCACCAGAAATCCATTCTACCTCTGGAACCCCTGACGTTAACCATAAACCTCTCGCATCCCCATCAATTTGAAGGGCAAGATTAAGGCAATAAGGTCCTTCTTGTAAGGAATCACCAAAAGAATAAGTTTTAGTAATGCGACGTTGATTTTGAACAGCTTCAAAAGTAATGGATCGATCGTCAAAATGAATAACTTCGTAGATAAGCTCAGCTAATTCTGGATATTCAGATACAATATTCAAAGCATAGTGTTGAGGTTTAATTTGAACACTTTTTCGAGGAGAAATTTGGATAAGATCGCGTCTAAGTAGGGGATAGTACCCTCCTAATTGTCCTTTTTCATGAAAAATAAAATCTTTTCCTTGATCTTTTGCGTGAGTATAATAAGCGTGGCTAGGGAACAAGGCGTTATAAGGGTGATGTTTAACCATATTGCGATCAAATTCAATTTCTCTGACAACACTTGCTTGATTTTCGTCTGTTCTAAAAGGAAGATTAATCTCTGCTAGTGCCCCTCCATAGTTTGAGAAAACCAATTGTTGGTAATTATTTTCTAAGACGTAAAATTTTTGTTCTCTTTTACCATTGGTTGCAGAATTGATTTGAGTGTCTTGAGTTGGAGCGATAAAGGAAGACAATTCTTGTATTTTATTAAAGCGAACAAGTGATTGACTAGTGAAATCATAAAATCCAACTGGTAAATAGCCTTGAGAAGTTTTTAATAAAGCAATTGCGGCATAGTGATTTTGTTGAGAATTTTTATTTTCTTTATCAATTTGTAAATTTTGCGGATTTAAAATAGAAAGGTGTCCGTCTGTATACTCTCCAAGTGCAATGTGTGCAGGATATTGACTATCAGAAGAATTAAATGAAACGAGTTGTAAATCATAACGTCCAAAATCGGGAATGGTTGCAATGGGTAAAAAACTTGAGCTTGTTTTTGTTTTATAAATAGCAGGAGTTTGTTGTTCCGATTCATTATAGATTAATTCATAAGCTTGCATTTCATTCGAGGGACTAGTACGAATGTAAATTTCCGTCGGAAGATTTTCACTCCAGCGGAAAGTTAAAAGGTAATTATCTTTCACTAATCCACGTGCAATCGCTTCTTTTTGCTCTCCATCATAAATAGTTGTTAAAGAAAAGGACTCAGGATTAGCTGTCCGTGATTTAATTTCTTCTTCTAATTTTTTACTTTTTTGAATTTGTTTGGCTTGTTGCTGTGTAACCCATTCTTGCTTTTGCTGAGTATTTTGATGCTGAAAGAAAAGATTCATTCCAAATAACGTTAAAGAAAGAGCTATCACGAACAAGGTGGTGCGTTTATCCATGAACAAATAACCTGTAAATTTTTTAAATAAAATTGTAAAACGAAAGTTAAAAGGAGGAGGTTAGCATACCTGACTGAAAGAGACAAGAAAAACTCAAGTTTACTTTGTTAGTACGGTCGCTCAAATTTATCATTTCTTTATTAGCTGGCATCTTATTTGGTCACGAAATTTAAATAATTTGAAGCGGTTTTTGCTTATGTCATTATTAATAGACAATAATCATCAAAAGTTATTGTTTAAATTTTTTTGATGAGAGCTGTTTTCAAGAGGTTTGAAATTAATTTAAAGAGAGGTTATCTTTTATAACTTATGTAAGATTTAAATAAGACCAAAACTTTAAATTAAAACTTACACATCTAAGAGTTAAGATAAAAGGATTTAGCATGGAACAGCGTATTTTAGGCGATTACATAATCATAAAATCGATTGGGCATGGAACTTTGGGGGAAGTTTATTTAGCTGAACACCGTTTTATGAAAACTCAATATATCCTTAAGATCCTTCCGGAAGAATTGTCTACAGATCGTAGTTTTATTCAACGCTTCCAAGAAGATATTAGTTTTTTATCTACGCTAGATCATCCAAATATTGTTAAAACACATAATATTTCTTTTGCTCAAGGGGTTTATTTTCTAGTCACTGATTGTGTTGTGGATCAAATGGGAGAAATGACAAATCTTGCTCAATACTTAATGGGGCTTGGCCGGAGATTAGAAGAGGATGAAATTATTAATATTCTCATGCAAATTGCAGAAGCTTTAGATTACGCTCATAGTAAAAAAATGGGAAATAGAGAACTGATTCATCGAGGGTTAAAACCTAACAATATATTAATTGGGAAAAGGCGTCAAAACTTAGAAGTCCATTTGTCTGATTTTGGTTTGTCTTGGATAATTGGACCAGGCGCAGTTTTGACCAGAACTTATAAAAATGTGGCAGAAGCCCTTGAGATTGGCTCCCAAAATTTATGGCAAAAAATGGGCCAAGATCGCTATCCTAGTCCCTCTATCGATTCTCAAAAATTAATTCCTTTACATGCTTCTTTTTTACAAACGCATGCTTTTTTTGCTCCAGAACAAAAAAGGCTGGATTTTCCCCATTCGATCAGCATGAAGACAGATGTGTTTGCATTTGGTGTGTTAGTGTACTATTTATTGATGAACGAGCTACCGGAAGGAATTTTTGAAATGCCTTCCAACTCTTCACGCTATCGTTATCAATGGGATACTTTATTAGAAAAATGTTTACAAAATCAACCTGCTAAAAGAACAGATTCTTTAGTAACTGCTTTAAAAGAAACTCTTCAAGAGCCAAAATCAAAGAATGCCAAAATTGAAGAGTTAACTCTTGGTAAAGAAGAGATTTTTTTCAATAATGAAGCATCAATTATTTTTGATGAGGTAAAATGCAATGTTCAAAAAGGTGTTAGCGAGTCTCTAGTTACATTAAAAATAGAAGAAGTTCCACCTGTGATTGAAGAGGCTGTTTCAACCTTAAGACCAGTATTACAAAATCCATTACTCGAACGCCCTCAAACTGATCACGATCCTGCAGCAATTTTTCAAATTAGTTCAGCTGTAAAAGTTTATAACCCCGAAAGAAAAGATGTGACCAATGTTAAACCGATTTTAACTGATATGGTTATCATTGAAGGGGGGAATTTTTATCGAGGAAGCCAAGATGGAAATCGCGACGAAATGCCAAGGCATCAAATCACTCTTTCAAGTTTTGCTCTGGATGTCCATCCTGTGACTAATGAGCAATTTGTTCGTTTTCTAGAAGTAATGGGAGGAGAAAAAGACAGCAACCATAATGACATTATTCGTTTACGTGATTCACGTATTAAAAGAAGTGGAGGTAAGCTTAGTATTGAATCTGGATATGCGAAACATCCAGTTGTTGGGGTGACTTGGTATGGAGCGATTGCTTATGCTAAATGGATAGGGAAACGCCTTCCCACTGAAGCTGAATGGGAAATTGCAGCTAGAGGTGGACAAGAAAATGTTCTTTATCCGACGGGTGAGGAGATTGAAAAAACACAGGCCAATTTCTTTAGTTCAGATACCACGACTGTGATGAGTTATGCTCCAAATAATTGTGGCCTTTATGATATGGCAGGTAATGTTTATGAGTGGTGCCACGATTGGTATGGTTATAATTATTATGAATTATCCATGCAAGAACCAGATTTTCCTCAAGGGCCTTTACAAGGCGTTTATCGTGTTTTAAGGGGAGGCTGTTGGAAGAGTTTAAAAGAAGATCTTCGATGTTCTAGAAGACATCGCAATAATCCCGGCACCGTTAATGGAACCTATGGCTTTCGCTGTGCGGCTGATGTGCAAATTTCTTAATAATTTGATTGTAAAGAAGAAAACCAAAGCTACAGCGATACTTTATAGTAAATTTTAATTAGGAATAGATGAATGATGGAAACAATAAATGTACTCTTTGTCTGCATGGGCAATATTTGTAGGTCTCCTGCTGCGGAAGGAATTTTACGTCATTTTGCAAAGAAAGAGCCCGATCTAGCCTTCCATATCGAAAGTTGTGGAATGGGAGATTGGCATGTTGGTCATAGTCCTGACGTACGGATGCAAGAAGCTGCGAAATCAAGAGGAATCATTTTGACTAGTCAAGCTCAGCAATTTCAAAAAGAATTTTTTAATCGATTTGATTACATTTTAGTGGCAGATAAAGAAGTTCTTGAATCACTTTATCAACATGCTAAATCTACTGAGCAAAAATCTAAAATTATGTTCATGACAGAGTACAGTCAATTTTATCAAGGACAGGAAGTCCCAGACCCTTATTATCAACCCGGTGGTGCTTTTGAATTAGTCCTTGATATTTTAGAAGATTCTTGTGTGGGTCTACTAAATCATATTCGAGTGAAAAAAGAAAAAAAATGATAAGGATTGTCAAATACTCCCATTTTCTTTATGATTCCCCTTCTAATTTCAAGAGATGTTTAGGTCGAAAATGAAACTGTTATTATCTAAGCCCCGCGGTTTTTGTGCTGGAGTCGAGCGAGCGATTGAAACAGTTGAAAAAGCTCTTCTTCTTTGGGGATCTCCTATTTATGTCAAGCATGAGATTGTTCACAATCGATATGTTGTTCAAGATTTAAAGACGAAAGGAGCTATTTTTATTGAAGATGTAGAAGATGTACCAGTGGGAGCTAGGTTGATTTATTCAGCACATGGTGTATCGCCTGCAGTCAGAGAACAAGCTAAAAAAAGACAATTGGTAGAAATAGACGCCACATGTGGCTTAGTAACTAGAGTTCATTCTGCAGTAAAACGATATGCTTTACAAGGCTATCAAATTATCTTGATTGGCCATCATAACCATGTCGAAATTATTGGAACCGCAGGTGAAGCACCTGATGTAACAACAATCATAGAGTCTGTGGAAGATGTCAAAAATTTAAATTTCTCTTCTCAGGACAAACTTTTTTATATTACACAAACAACTTTGAGTTTGGATGATGTGAAAGAGATTACGCAAGCCCTAATTGTTAAATATCCTCATGTAGAAACATTACCGAGTTCTTCCATTTGCTATGCGACAACAAACCGCCAAATGGCCCTTAGGGAAATCACTGACCTAACAGATCTTGTGTTAGTCGTGGGTGATCCGCAAAGTTCCAATTCAAATCGATTGAGAGAAGCTGCCTCGACAAGAGGAATAGAATCTTATTTAATTAATGATGAAAAAGAAATTCATCCTGAATGGCTATTAGGAAAGCAAGTCATAGGCTTGACTGCTGGTGCATCAACTCCTGAAGAAATTGTTCAAAAATGCATCCAGTGTTTGATAGAATTAGGTGTAAATGAAGTGGAAGACATCGTTTATACTCACGAAGATGTTGTCTTCCAATTACCAAAACCTATTGTTAACGCACGTTTTAGTGTTGATTAATTCTAGAATTTATTGTTAAAGTGTATTTTTTTAAGATCCCTGAACCATTAAAAATCATTAAGAGGACATATATGCGCAAAATCCTTTTGACAATTATGGCATCCCTTTTAAGTTGTTCTGCTGCTCAAGCATTTTGGCCTGAAGCAACAGATTCATCTTTAGAAGTTGGCTTTGGCTATCGTAGAGATGAACTTAAGTGGAAAACCCGTACTGGTCTCGACAGCTCAGATAGTGGCTATTCGGCAGCATCACCATTTGGAGCTCAATCGACATTAAAATGGAAAAATTTAAATATCTGGCAAATCGAAGCTAGAGGTGAGTATGTCACTTGTGACAATGTTTACTTGCGTGCTAGTGGAGATTACGGTTGGATCGTGAGTGGAAAGAATAGAGATTCTGACTACATTAATGCAGGTGAAGAGTCTCAATTAGAAATTTCTCGCACGCATGCTAAAACAAGAGGTCATGTTTACGATGTAGACGTTGCTCTTGGATATCAATTTAAATTGTGTGACGATAGCTTTTCTGTTACACCAGTCGTTGGTTATTCTTGGAAAGGCCAACACTTGAAAGATCGTCATTTAAGATTTGCAACTAGCTCTATAGGTGAAAGCAGCAGTAGCAGCAGCCTTCTTCGTGCTTCTAGCGACTACTACGATTACAGCTCTTCTTCTTCTTCTTCTTCTTCTAGTTCAAATTTCCATAACCGTTATAACACACGTTGGAATGGACCATTTGTTGGAGTTGATTTTGACTATCGTATTAGCTGTGATTTAGAATTGTTCTTAGATTATGAATTTCATTTTGCAAAATATCATGCAAAAGCTGATTGGAAATTACGTAATGATCTTCCAAACGGTTTTCACCACCGCTCAAAAAGTTCTCAGGGTCATGTACTTGACTTTGGTGTGAAATGGGATTTGGATGAGTGCTGGACGCTTGCTTTAAAAGGTGGAATTCAGTATTTCCATGCAAGACGTGGACATGATCGTTCTTTAGTTACTAAAACTGAAGTGGGTAATGTTGACACAAAATGTTTCGTATCAATCCCACTTAGAGATGTTAAGTGGTGCTCTGGTAGCGTTACATTTGATGTAGGAATGGCATTCTAATTTCTTTTTTTCTCTTTGTTTCTGAGCCTCATTAAGTTTTCTTGGTGAGGCTCTTTTTTTTATGTTCAAAATTTAGCAATTTTTTTGAATTCAAAAAAATTTAATCAATTTAATAGTGCTAAGAAGGGGTTGGATTTTGACAGAATTGAATAAAAATTTTTTGGGTTTTGCTTTACTTCAGCTCTATTTACATATAAGTATGAGTTAAAAAGTTTGTTTATTCGATAATAATAGAAATTAATCATAAAAATGTTGTTTCAGACAGGGGTTTATGATATTATTTGGCTTTAATTTTTCTCTTAAGAGCTTTCAAATCAAGGCGGAAATAAAGCTGTGAGCAAGCCCTATTCTCGCACATCTAGAAGTTATGATGGAACAGAGGTGACGAGTCATCATATCAACGATTTACTGCCAAATGTTCTATCAAAAATTGGTAAAGCTTACGAACAACGATCTGATTTGATTTTGGCGATGTGGCCTATCATTATTGGTCCCAAGCTTTCTGCGTTGACACAAGCCGTTTCTTTTTCATCTGGAGTGCTTGTTGTTAAGGTGAAAAATTCAACCCTTTATAGTTTGCTAAGTCAAAATGATAAGCCGCGCCTCTTAAGCCAGCTTAGACAAAAGTTTCCTCGAGTAGAGATCAAAACGATTTTATTTCGAATTGGTTGATACAGAGATAAAGTTTCAATATTTAAGGTAATCGAATGTCTCAAGATACACTTAGTTCAGATAAACCCAAGATTCAACTCAAAGAGTACGATGCTAGCTCCATCACTGTTTTAGAAGGACTTCAGGCTGTTCGAGAACGCCCTGGTATGTATATTGGTGATACAGGTGTCAATGGTCTTCATCATCTTGTCTATGAAGTAATAGACAATTGTATAGACGAAGCAATGGCTGGTTACTGTACAGCTATCGACGTTGTTTTACATAAAGATAATTCTATTAGTATTGAAGACGATGGACGAGGGATTCCAGTTGAACGCCATGAGAATGAGTCTCGCAAGCAAGGAAGAGAAGTGTCTGCCATAGAAGTTGTTATGACTATTCTGCACGCTGGGGGTAAGTTTGATAAAGATACTTATAAGGTTTCAGGGGGCTTGCATGGCGTCGGTGTTTCTTGTGTGAATGCTCTTTCAAAAAAAATGATCGTGCAAGTTTGTAAAAATGGCCTTATGCACGAAATTGAATTTTCTCAAGGGAAGGTCGTTAAACCGGTTCAAGTAATTGGAGAAACGACAAAACGAGGAACCAAAGTTTGGTTTTGGCCTGATTCTGAAGTGATGACAACAATTGACTTCGACTATGACATTTTAGCTAAGCGATTCAGAGAATTAGCTTTTTTGAATAAAGGAATTAATATTTTCTTTAGAGATGAAAAACATGCTGAAAAAGAAGATGTCAATTTTTGCTATCAAGGGGGGTTAAGTTCATTTGTTTCTTACCTCAATGAAAATAAAGAACCTCTTTTTTCTAATCCTATTTATTTTCATGGGGTAAAACCTGGGGATGATGCTCCGATTGAATTTGAAGTTGCAATGCAATGGAATGATGGATATTCCGAAACCATTTTTTCTTATGTAAATAATATTCCAACAAGGCAAGGTGGATCCCATTTAACTGGTTTTTCTACAGCTCTTACCCGTGTTTTGAATAATTACATTAAAAATCATAACCTTTTGAAGTCGGATAAAATCTCCATTAACGGAGAAGATATGAGAGAAGGATTGACAGCTGTAATTTCTGTCAAGGTCGCTAATCCTCAATTTGAAGGGCAAACGAAACAAAGACTTGGTAATAGTGATGTAGGTTCTGTTGTCCAGCAAATTGTCGGAGAAGAGTTAGCGATATTTCTCGATGAAAATCCTTCCATGGCTAAATTAATTACAGATAAAGCTATCATAGCGGCGCAGGCACGTGAAGCTGCTCGCAAAGCAAGGGAATTAACTTTACGTAAATCGGCTTTGGATAGTGCGCGGCTTCCTGGAAAATTGACTGACTGCCAAGAAAAAAATCCAGCTCTTTGTGAAATTTATATTGTTGAGGGGGATTCTGCGGGTGGTTCTGCTAAATCTGGAAGAGATAGGCGTTTTCAAGCAATCTTACCGATTCGAGGAAAAATTCTAAATGTTGAAAAAGCACGTTTAGAAAAAGTATTACAAAATACTGAAGTAGGAACCATGGTGGCTGCTCTTGGTTGCGGGATTGGGAAAGACGGTTTTAATTTGGAAAAACTTCGTTATCATAAAGTCATTATCATGACGGATGCGGATGTGGACGGATCTCACATTCGTACACTCCTTTTAACTTTTTTTTATCGTCATATGCCGGCGTTGGTAGAAAACAATTTTATTTATATTGCTCAACCTCCTCTTTATCGTGTGTCCCGTAAAAAAACGAGTCGTTACATACACTCAGAAAGAGAAATGGATGATTATTTACTAGAGCTTGGATTAAGTGATATACAAATAAAGCTTGCTTCCCGAGAAAATATTTTAAGTCTGGAAGAAACTAAAAAACTAGTTTCTACAATTTTGGCTGTTGAGATTTTTATAGATCGCATAGAAAAAAAAGGAATTCCTTTTAGAGAATTTTTAGCTTTAAAAAATGAGAAAGGTCTACTTCCTCGTTTTCAAATGAATTTAATGGAGGGAGCTCGTTTTGCTTATTCAGAAGATGAATTTGTAGCTTTGAGACAGTCTGAAGAAGAAAGTCAGCGTCAACGACATCAAGAGACGCTAGCTTCCATTCCAGCAGATGAAATTACTCCTGAAATGCGTACTTTTAAACCTAGCCGACTTCATTTTATTGAGCTTTATGAAGAAAGTGGAATTGAAGAAATTCAAGAACCTTTACAAGAATATGGACTGGATTTTAGTTACTACATGTGTGCAAATGGAGCGATCTTGGATATTGTGGAAGAAGGGGGAAAAACTTACACTTATTACACACTACGCGAAGTCATTGATTTTTTGCGAAATAATGGACGTAAAGGAATTGAAATTCAACGTTACAAAGGTCTTGGCGAGATGAATGCGGACCAGCTTTGGGAAACCACGATGGATCCTGTTAAAAGAACTCTCATTAAAGTGACGTTACCGGATGTAATTGCAGCCGATCACATGTTTACGATGTTAATGGGAGAAGATGTTCCTCCCCGACGTGCTTTTATTGAACAACATGCTCTGTCAGTTAAAAATTTAGATGTTTAATCGTGAATCAGTTCACTTTCTTTTAGTCACAAAACTTGTTGATGCGAGTGATAAAGGAATTTTGCAACTGGCCTAAATAGAGGTTATATGTCCTACACTAAAGACGAAGTCATCGTTTCTCGAAACGTAGAAGATGAAATGAAAGATAGCTATTTACGCTATTCAATGTCAGTCATCATTTCTCGCGCTCTTCCGGATGCACGTGATGGTTTAAAACCCTCTCAGCGTCGAATTCTCTATGCTATGCGACAACTTAATCTAGGTCCTAATGGAAAGCATAGAAAATGTGCCAAAATTTCGGGTGACACGTCGGGTGACTACCATCCACATGGAGAAATGGTCATTTACCCAACTCTAGTTAGAATGGCTCAGAAGTGGATTATGCGATACAATTTGGTAGATGGACAAGGAAACTTCGGTTCTGTTGATGGAGATCCTCCGGCTGCGATGCGTTATACTGAAGCTCGTTTGACAACAGCAGCTGTCCAACTGATGGACGATTTGGATAAAGACACTGTTGAAATGGTTCCTAACTATGATGAGACTAAGAAAGAACCTACTGTTTTTCCTTCTAAATTTCCTAATCTTCTTTGCAACGGTTCATCTGGAATTGCGGTGGGGATGGCTACGAATATTCCTCCTCACAATTTAAATGAGTTGATCAAAGCAACTTTACTTTTGTTAGAAAATTCCACAACTTCAATTGATGACATTATGAAGGTGATGCCCGGCCCAGATTTTCCGACAGGAGGGATGATTTGCGGTTATCGAGGGATTAAAGAAGCTTTCCATACAGGAAGGGGAAAGCTCATTTTGCGAGGAGTCATTCGAGTTGAGGAAAACGAAGATAATCCGGATCGTTCTCGTTTAGCCATCGATGAAATTCCCTACAATGTAAATAAATCCCGTTTAATCGAACACATTGCAGAACTCATCAATAATAAAACGATTACAGGGATTTCAGATTTACGCGATGAGTCCGATAAAGATGGAATGCGTATTGTTATCGAATTAAAGCGTGGAGAAGTTCCAGAAGTCATCATCAATCAGCTTTATAAATTTAGTGATTTGCAAATTACCTTTGGATGCAACATGCTTGCATTAGATAAAGGTTTACCTCGTACCATGAATGTTAAACAGTTAATTTCTGTTTGGATTGATCATCGCATTGATGTGGTACGTCGACGTACTCGATTTGAGCTTAATAAAGCAGAAGCGCGAGCTCATATTCTAGAAGGATATTTAAAAGCAATTGATCATTTAGATGAAGTTGTTCGTCTGATTCGTGCAAGTAGTAATCGGGATGAGGCTCGCATTGAATTAATAAAACAATTTGAATTCACTGAACGTCAAGCCAATGCAATTTTAGATTTAAGGCTATATCAATTAACTGGGCTTGAAAGAGATAAAATTAATGATGAATATCAAGAATTGTTAAAAAAGATTGATTATTTACGAGCCGTTTTAGCAAGCGAAGCAATGGTTAAAGAGATTATTCGTGAGGAGCTATTAGATATTCAAAAGCATCATAAATCTGAGAGACAGACACAAATCATTGCGGCAGAAAGTGAAGTCAATATGGAAGACTTAATCGCGAATGAGCCTGTGATTATTACAATTTCTCAAGATGATTATATTAAGCGTATGCCTGTCAATACATTTCGTGAGCAACGAAGAGGTGGCCAGGGCGTGACAGGAATGCAGCTCAAGCGAGAAGAAGATGTGATTAAGGGTCTATACGTTGCAACAACGCACGATTATTTGCTCATTTTCACTAATCTAGGTCGTTGTTATTGGTTAAAGGTATGGCAAATTCCAGAAACGGGACGCAAATCCAAAGGAAAACCTCTTATCAATCTTTTAGAAGATATTCGTCCGGAAGAAAAAATTGCGACTATTCAACGCGTCTCTTCTTTTGAAGAAGAAGCGTGCATTTTGATGGCTACTAAGCGTGCTGTTGTTAAAAAATCGCTTCTCAATGAATTTAGCAACCCCAGAAGAAAAGGGATTTGGGCTCTTGACATCGATGAAGGAGACGAACTTGTTGCCGCTCGCCTTGTTAAACCTGAGCAGCAAGTAATGCTTTTTACTCATCAGGGGATGGCAGTCCGTTTTGAAGAAAGCAACGTTCGTCCAATGGGAAGAACAGCACGCGGAGTCAAAGGGGCAACCTTACGTGGTGAAAATGATTATATCGTAGGATGTGAAGTTGTTAACGGTGATGAGTCTATCTTAGTCGTCTGTGAAAATGGCTTCGGTAAACGTTCTCAGGTAGATGATTTCCGCCAAACAAATCGAGGTGGTGTAGGAGTTCGCTCTATTATTACAAGTGAACGTAATGGGAAGGTAATCGGAGCTCTCTGTGTCACAGATGAAGATGGCATGGTTATGATGTCTGCAACTGGGCAAACAGTTCGTATTAATATGAATGATCTTCGGGTCATGGGGCGCAATACGCAAGGCGTCAAATTAGCAAATTTAAAAGAGAATGATTATCTTGTCGCTATTCAGAAATTACAAGGTAGTGAAAATCAAAGTGAAGAGTTATTAGCTTCAGAAACAATTGAACCTAACGAAAACAACGTTTCTTTTGAACCACCAGAAATTAAAATGTCAGTAGAGCCCAGCTCAGAAGAAATTACTGATCAATCGGAATAGTCATGTCTTCAACGAAATTTAAGGGGTATTTTATCACAATCGAAGGGGGAGAGGGATCTGGTAAATCGACCCTTCTCAACCAATTAGGAGACTATTTTCGGAATAAAGGGTTTGAAGTCATTCAAACACGTGAACCTGGAGGAACAAAGCTTGGTGAATCAATTCGACATTTGTTGTTGAATCATGAGGATAGCATCTCTATTGGACACCAAGCAGAATTATTATTATTTTTGGCTGCAAGAGCTCAACACATTGAAGAGTTAATCCAACCAGCGCTTAAAGCTGGAAAAATTGTGCTTTGTGATCGTTTTAATGATTCTACGATTGCTTATCAAGGAGCAGCACGAAGATTAAATGCTAAAAAAATACAAGATTTTTGCCAACTTGTTTGCGGAGAGATACTTCCTGATTGGACATTATTTCTAGATGTGTCTCCAGAGATTGGCTTAGCACGTACTCAAAAAATTCAAAAAGATCATGCGCAAATGGGGCAATTAGATCGCATCGAATCCGAAAAAATTGAATTTCACGAACGTGTTCGTCAGGCTTTTTTATCTCTTGTCCAGCAAGAACCTCAGCGAATATATCGTATTGATGCTAATGAAAGTCAATCAAAAGTTTTACAAAAAGCGCTTGAATTTTTAGAAGAGCAATGGTTTGACTCGGAGTTGAAAACTTGAACAAATTTCCCTCTTCTTTTTCTTTTCTCGTTGGTAATGATCCTATTAAAATTTATCTGCAAAGAATGCTTATAAAAAAAGCTATCGGAAATTCTTTACTTTTTGCTGGACCAAATGGAGTTGGGAAAGGGCTGTTTGCCTATGCATTGGCGAGTCAATTAATCTGTGAACAAGAAGAAAAAAATAAGTATAAAATAGAAAATGGGTTGCATCCTGATATTCATATTTATCGTCCTGAAGGAAAGTTAGGCCTACATAGTATTCAATCGCTTAGAGAATTAAGTGAAGAAGTTCACTTACTTCCTTATGAAGCCTCTTGGAAGATTTTTATTATTCATGATGCTGAACGCATGTTGAGTGTTAGCGCTAACACGCTATTAAAAACTTTTGAAGAGCCTCCACCAAAAACGGTGATCATTCTACTAAGTCAATCACAAGCAGCGCTTTTACCAACAATTGTCTCTCGTTGTCGAACCCTTCATTTTCAACCAATTCATGCAAGTGAAATTGAAAAAGTATTAGTCGAACGAATGTATTTAGAAACTGAATTTGCTCAAAACATAGCAAGCTTATCACAAGGATCTTTAGGAAGAGCTGTTCAATTGATTCAAAAAAAAGGGGATGAAAGTCGTATTTTTCTATTGAATACACTTTCCCAGTTGCCTTTAACGAGTTATAAAGAATTTACTCAAATTGTTGGAGAATTGGTGGCACAAATTGAACTTTCTAAAAAACTCGTTGAAGAAAAAGCCAAAGAGGAATTTCTAAAGTTATTTAGTGAGCAATTATCCACAGCGCATCAACAACATCTTGAAAAAGAAATCGAGGGAAGGTGCACGCAGATTTTTCTACAAGACGTAGAATCTCTGTTTGATCAACTTTTTGCTTGGTATCGGGATTTGCATCTCTTACAACTGACTCAAAACAAATCATTGTTAATTCACAGCGATTATGCTGAAAATATTGAGCAGATATTACAAAGAGGAAATCTTTTACCCTTAGAAATAGTTCAAAAAAGTATTGAAGAAGCCCGTCTATCACTTCAACGTTCGACATCTTTAAATATTTGTCTGGAAAATTTATTCTTAAAATTGGCCTGGATTTAAAATCTTTGACCTTTTTTCCATCATTTCGTACCTAGAGAAAGTTTTTAAGTTAAAAGTTTGATTATAGATCTTTAATATTTGTTGTTAAAATTTATTTTAAATTAGAAAAACAAACTTTAATATCACCTTTGTAGATGGAGTATAATCACAGGGAAACTGACTATTTCTAATAGCCTCGTTGCTACTCCGATGGTTTTGGCCAAGCAGTTTTTCACGGATAGAGATTTACGAGGTTATTGTACTTCTAATAGTTTTCTAGAACAAACTGGATAATACAGATGTATTGAAATGAAAAAAAATTCCCTCTGCAGGAGAAATTCCAACTGAATATAAATTTTTTTTTCAATGTTTAGATTGAAGAAACTTGTTGCCAAAGTTTCTGGTTATCATATAACAGAGTATCGCATTCATAATCGCCACAAACACCGGCCTTATACTTATTACATGGCTTCAGAGGACCAATTTGGAAAAATGTCGGCGCCGATTTCAATAAAAATTTATAGCAAAAAATAATTAAACGAAGAAATTAAAGATGAAATTTGATATGGGTTTTCAAAAGTTCCGTATACTTCGCGAAGCTAAAAAATCCATAGCAAAGGAGAACAATGAAAACCTATTTCATCTATCCAACCAGATTATCGACTTTTTTATTGTTTTGGGTAAGTCTATTTCTTAATCAATATTTGAGTGCTTCAACATCTGCGCTTGAGACAAACCACCCTTTATTAGACTCCAAATCCTATCTTGAGCAAGAAGAGCCTTTCAATTTAACGATCACTGCCGATCATTCCACTTTTGTAAAAACGGGTCAGGTCATTAATTTTACTTTTGTTGTATCAACAACTTCACCTACTTTGACTTTCAAAGATGTCAACGTCACTTGTCAGTTGTTGGGATGGGTTGTTCTGCTCGACCAAAAGACAGTTAGCCTTAACCAATCAGCAACAGGTTCTGGCCTCTATCTTGCCTCGGCAGAGGATATCAGCCAACAAAAAATTGTCATCACCGCACTAGCGGTAGGTTCTACAGAGTCTGGTGAGACATTTACTGCGTCGGCTTCTCTCACTTTACCCTATCTTCCGCTTAATTTGACAAAGGAGGCTAGTCCTATGCTATTTTCTACTATTGACGAGAAAATTACTTATACTTATCAAGTCACGAATTTAGGAGATGAGAACTTTCAATCCGTTGAAATTGAAGATGATAAATTAGGAACTATGAAAATCGCCGCACTCTTAGAAGCAGGTAAATTAGCGACTTTAACGCAAACTTATCATGTGACTCAATCAGATTTAGATGCTGGAGAAATCGTTAATATTGCCCGAGCATCGGGTAAGAATCAATTTGAGGATGAAGTATTTTCTAACAACGTGACATGCGTTGTCAATGCTCAAGAAACGTTTGATTTTGCATTAGCTAAGACAGCTGTTCCGGCAGTTATCAGCACCATAGGAGAGATTATTAATTATCGATATGATTTAACCAATCAGGGGAATGTGACCCTTGAAAATATTGTAATTGAAGACGATAAAATCTCATTTGTCAATCTTCCTGCTACAACATTACTCCCTAGACAATCTTTGACAACTACTGCCTCTTATGTAGTCACTGAAAGTGATATTTTGCAAGGAAGCATCACGAATACGACAATTGCTAGAGGAACTAATATGCGTTTAAACCCGATTCAATCTAATTCAGCAACAACGACTGTGATGGTTGATGAAATTCAGACAATATTACCACCTAGAGATTTACGAGGTTATCGAACTTCTAATCAATTTATCAATCAAACGGATTATATTGACGTGTTGCAATGGCAAATTCCCTCTGCAGGAGAAGTTCCAACTGGATATAAAATTTTTTCCGATGTTGGGTTAAAGAAACTTGTTGCCAAAGTTTCTGGTTATCATATAACAGAGTATCGTATTCATAATCGCCACAAACATCGGTCTTATACTTATTACATGGTTTCAGAGGACCAATTTGGAAAAATGTCGGCGCCGATTTCAATAAAAATTTATAGCAAAAAATAATTAAACGAAGAAATTAAAGGTGAAATTTGATATGGATTTTCAAAAGTTCGTATGTTTCGCTGAGCTAAAAAATCCATATCACAAAGGTGAACAATGAAAACCTATTTCATCTATCCAACCAAATCATTAACATTTTTATTATTTTGGATAAGTCTATTTCTTAATCAATATTTGAGTGCTTCAACATCTGCAATTGAGGGAAAGCACCCTTTATTAGACTCCAAATCCTATCTTGAGCAAGAAGAGCCTTTCAATTTAACGATTAATGCTGATATCTCTTCTTTTGTAAAAGTGGGCCAAGTCATTGAGTATACATTTATTGTATCTACGACATCATCAACACAGACGTATACAAATGTCACTGTAAGTTGTCCATTGCTGGAAGGAGACATTCTTCTTGACCAAACAACAGTCAAAATAGATCAACCTGCAACAGGAATGGGCGAATATGTCGTGACACAATATGATATTGATCTAAAAGAAATTGTTTGTGGTGCAATAGCAGGGGGGGACACAAGTAATGATAATACAGCGGTTGCAAACTCTTCAATTACTTTGCCATTTCTTCCTCTTAATTTGACAAAGAAAGCTAACCCTACGCTATTTTCTGCAGTTGGTGAGCTAATCACTTATACTTATCAAGTAACTAATTTAGGAGATGAAGAGATTGAATCTATAAAAATTGAGGATAATAAAATTCCCTTTGTCAGTCTTCCTAGCACGACATTATTCCCTAATCAATCGTTGACAACTACAGCCTCTTATGTAGTCACTGAAAGTGATATTTTGCAAGGGACTATTACGAACACAGCCATTGCCCAGGGAATTAATTTGAACTTAAATTTGGTCAATTCTAATGAAGTATCAGCAGCTGTGACGGTCAATCAAAACCAAGTAATTTTACCGCCAAGAAGTTTACATGGTTATCGAACTTCTAATCGATTTGTTAATCAAACAGATTATATTGACGTGTTACAATGGAAACTTCCTTTAAGTGGCGAAAGTCCTATTGGATATAAAATTTTTTCTGACGAAAATCTGAAAAAATTGGTCGCGAAAATTCCTTATAATACAACTGAGTATTATATTCATCATCGCCGTAAACAGAGTTCTTATACCTATTATATTGTTTCCGTCGATCAATTTGGAAGGGTATCGTTACCTATTTCAGTAAAGATAAAACCTTAAAATTAGTTGATTGATGCTTAAATTAATTGGTAAAACATAAAAAATATGTCGTTAGGTAGAATTAGGAATATTTTTCCTCGTTGAAATTCAGTATTTATGCTGATATTTTGATAGAATCAACTTTTAAAAATAGTGATTGATTCATAACCTGAATAATCCTTTGGGTTATGATCTTTAAATTGATTCTTCAGAGGAATTTTGTGATAATAGATCAACGGTTTTTGAAGTCAGGAGCTATCGCAAGTCTGAGTCCAGATTTGATTTTGCTGGCTTTTGGCTCTCGGCAATCATACGCTTCTTCTAAAGATTTGGATCTGACTATGCCGGCTTTCTATTATCCCGATTTTTTTTTGAAGTCTTCTTTTCCTTGGATTCAATTTTCTGATTGGAAAATAATTGAAACTAAATACTTAATCAAACTTTTGAATCCACCCGCTATTTTACGGCCGGAATGGATGATTGAAAATCAATTCTTATTTCAAGAAAACTTTTATCAATTAAAGCAATTATTTGAACAAAAACAATTAGAAAAAGCCGTTCCCTATATTTTTGCTCACTCTCATACAAAGATGACACTAAATCAATTAAAAACATCTCTTAAAAAAGCATTAGAACAGCTCTCTATATCATCCGTTCATTTATATGGATATTGGGATAACGAAAAAGGCATCTTAGGTCTAACTCCGGAAATATTATTTGAATGGAATAACCAAAATACCCATTTAGTCAAAACAATGGCTTTGGCAGGGACTAAAAAATTGGAAAATGCAAACCCTTTTTCATTAGATAGAAAAGAGTTGTTTGAACATCAGGTAGTTGTTGAAGGAATTTGTGAAAGTTTAGCATCGCTTGGGAAGGTTTCTATAGGACAGCGACAGCTTTTACAACTTCCTATATTAACTCATTTAATGACCCCTATTGAAATGTCTCTGTATCAACCGACTTCTTTTGAAGTTCTAGTTAGAGCTTTGCATCCGACACCTGCTCTTGGAGCTTTTCCAAGACAAAAAGGAGAGGAGTGGTTGTGCCACTATCAAAACCAATTGGATCGGAATTCGTTTGGAGCGCCAGTCGGGCTCAGTTTTCCAGAAAAAGGGATTAAAAATTGTTATGTCGCTATACGCAATGTCCAATGGAATGATCAAGGAATGAAAATAGGAGCTGGTTGTGGTGTGGTATCAGAAAGTCGGTTAGATCAAGAGTGGGAGGAGCTTTGTTTAAAATTACAAGCTGTTAAAAATGGATTGGATTTATGAATCATGAGTTGGCTTTAAACGTTATTGAACAAGCCCTTCAATATGGAATCAAAGAATTTTGTGTAGCGCCCGGGGCTCGTAATGCAGCTTTCGTTTATCTTTTAGCGCAAATTCCAACTATTAAAGTTTATTATTGGAGTGAGGAAAGATCAGCGGCATTTTTCGCTGTGGGTCGAATTAAAGCCACTCATCAACCTATTGCTGTCGTGACAACTTCAGGAACAGCTGTTGCGGAGCTCCTTCCAGCAACCATTGAAGCGTATTATACAAGCCTACCTTTGCTGTTGATCACAGCTGATCGTCCAAGGCGATTTCGATTGTCTGGAGCACCTCAATCCATTGAGCAAGTAGGAATTTTTAGTTGTTATACAATTTTAGAGAAAGACTTAGCAGAAAATGAGTTTTTTCAACTTGATCAATGGTCAGGTAGAGGCCCTTGTCATTTAAATGTCTGTTTTGAAGAACCCTCCAAAAATGATAACCTGGAATGTGCTCGAAGTTTTTCGATGGGAATTTTTACACCAAAACCTATTTTATGTGATGATAGTCATTTACTCGATGAATTTATTCAAAAGTGTCAGTTTCCATTGGTGATTGTTGGGGCTTTAAATCAAAATGAAACAACACCCATTCTCTCGTTTTTACGCCATTTAAAAGCACCAGTGTATTTAGAGGCACAATCAGGTTTAAGAGAAAACTCTTTGTTAGAAAATTTGAGAATCGAATCGGTGGAAGATGTCTGGAATTGTTCGAGTCAGCATGGTTATCCTATTGATGGAATTCTTCGGATTGGAGGAATTCCAACAGCGAGATTATGGAGAGATTTGGAAGAGACAAATAACGTGAAGGTTTGCTCTATTAGTGAAAATCCGTTTGCTGGATTAACGAACGGAAATATTATTCATACCTCTTTAAGAGAATTTTTTAAAAATTATAGACTCAGTTCCAAACCTATTTATTCTTTTCAAGCTTGGAAAGATGCTAATCGATCGTATCAATTGGAATTATTGAAACTTTTTGAAGAAGAGCCGCTTGCTGAGCTAAGCCTTTTTCATTTACTATCTAAAAAAATTTCGGAAGAATCGAAAATATATGTAGGTAATAGCCTTCCGATTCGAGAATGGGATCAAGCTGCAGACTGGACAAATAAGCACTTCCAAGTTTTTGCTAATCGAGGTGCCAATGGAATTGAGGGACAGTTATCAACATTTCTTGGATTGGCAAGTCCTGAGCAAAACAATTGGGCAATTTTGGGAGATTTAACCACTCTTTATGACATGATTGCCCCTTGGGTGATCCACCAAATTCAGCCACTAAAAGTGAATGTTGTGGTTGTCAATAATAGTGGTGGACAAATTTTTGCACCTAAATTTGCTCATCTGTCCTTTCTTAACTCCCATCAATTAAATTTTAAAGCTTTCGCAGATTTTTGGGGTTGGGAATACGATTGTTGGCATGAAATTCCTACAACTATTCTTGGTAGTCAAACAAGTCGATTAATTGAACTTATCCCTGATCCCTCTGCTACAGATCGATTAAGAAAGAAAATGCAGAGGATGTAATGGGGAATCTTCCTTATATTTTATGGGCAATTCCCGGCTTTTTAGGCCTCCCATCGGATTGGGACCTGTTTAAATTTACACAAATAAAAAAAATCGATGTGAACTCTTTTTCGTGTACAGATTTATCAAGTTGGGCAGAACATTTTAATGCATTTGTTAGAAAACAACCTCCTCATTTTCCTATTTTGCTCGGCTATTCGATGGGGGGAAGATTGGGATTACATGCGTTGTGTCAAGATCCATTTTTATGGAAAGGAGGAATTCTGATTTCTACCCATCCAGGTTTATCTCAAGAAAACGAAAAAGAAAAACGGTTGGATCAGGATGAAAAATGGGCCGGTCTTTTTGAAACTGAAGAATGGGAATCTTTAATAAAGCAATGGAATGCACAAGATATATTTGCGAAAGACCTCATTTTTTATCGTTTCCATCATGATTATCAACGGTCGAATCTAGCTATGCACCTAAAAAATTTCTCATTGGGGAAACAAGAAGATTTAAAAGAAAAAATAGGTCTACTTCCTTTTCCCATTTTATGGATGACTGGTGAGAAAGATAAAAAATTTTCTCAATTAGGCCAACAGCTTTATTTTAAACATCCGTTATCTTCCCACTTATCTGTTAAAGGAGCGGGGCATAGAGTTCCTTGGCTCTGTCCTGATATCTTTAAATCGCAGTTATCAATTTTTATTGAAGCAGTGACAATTTGATTTTATTTATAGGTTTTAATCAATTGTTGTGTAAGTAGAAAATTTCTTTCCATTTTTCTGAGCGATCAAGTGCAGAAAAAATGAAGAAGGCAAAGATGAAGGAAATAGTAATGAGTAGCCAAATTATTTGCTGCACTACCTCAATTTATCCAAATAAATAACCTGAATTTTTGGTTTTTAGGCAGCCATTAACAATAGACGCTGTTGTTCTGATAATCTTATAAATGGCTGTTTAGATTATTGAGTATAAGTGGAAAATCCCGGCTAAAAGTTTAATTAAAAAATTTCCGGCATTTCTGTGGCATCTCTGTTCAATTTAAGAAATATTTTTTAATTGATCATTTACCGTTTTAACTACAGCTAGTTTTCCAAGAATAATTTTGTCTGTCAACTTCATCATCACCTTCTGTTTCCTATTCGATCTTATGGTCGTCAATAGTTCAAGACTTTGTTTTAAAAGCTTCTTTGCAAGTTCTGCCGAAGTATATCCCTTATCATCAAATAGCTTCCTAAAAATTCTTTTCGATAAGGTTTCGGCAACAGCTACATCAGAAACATTTCCAATCTCATTGATAATTAGTTGTAATTTAAATCCGAAAAAACCGTCTTGAGGTTATTTTCCCTCTCTTTATCAAACCTTTGAAGACCTTATTCCTTTCAAGGTGTTTGTTTATGATGGCAAACAACTATTGCTGTAGAATCAATAAAAGCATTCTTTAAAAGCAATCCCTGTTATTTCGCCTCTTTTGCCTAGAAGGTAAGCAAATAAAAGAATAAAGAGATTCTTCTTTAAATAAACAAAGCGACTATAGCTCATTAAGCTTAGAAAATTTTTGTCTAAGTACTTATAACCTATTCATAAAAGGACTTAAATATTCAATAATGCGATTGATAAAATAAAATAATAATCCTTATTTAAATATTGGTTGTTGAAAATAAATAATTTAAATAATGTAGAAATCTTTTGTCATTTAAATTTTACTTCTTTTATTCATTAAAGATATAGATCCAAATTTTATCACTAGAGCTCATCGTAATGAAAAGGGGTTTTGGAAGGGCTAAGACCATCGAAGATCCTCAATAACCTTAAACTGATATGAATTGTTAATGCGTCCTTGTTTCACTTCTAGTTGGTTGGTTGCAATGTAGGGCGCCTTAAGAGTATTATTGGAAGCATGAGCCTGAGCAAGCGCTTCTGCTCCCTGATCATCGCTTATTTGATTACCACCAAGCTTAAGGACCATAAGGATGGTATTCAGAAAGAAGAACCAGAACAGATATTTCCGTTTCCCTATTTTTTATTTCCTTATATCTAAGATGATGTATTTGAAGAGCCGTATTGGAAGTAAGAGCTTTCGCGCCCCTGTCGCTTATTTGATTATCATTGAGATAGAGCTCCCTAATAGCCGTATTGGAAGCAAGAGCTTGAGCAAGCGCTTCCGCTCCTCTATCACTTATTTGATTATCATTGAGATAGAGCATCCTAACGGTAGTATTGGAAGCAAAAGCCTGTGCAAGTGCTTCTAATCCCCTATCGCCTATTTGATTATTGTTAAGCCAGAGTATCTCAAGAGCAGTATTGGAAACAAGTCCATTAGCAATAACTTCTGCTTCCTTATCGCTTATTCCCATGCCAGAAAGATCAAGCGAGGTGAGCCCAGACTCATTCATATAAAGTTGAAATAATAGTTTGAAGTCAATTTCTGGATTTTTTATTTCTTTTAAAATTTTACTGATCCCTTCTTTTTTGGTTATTTCTAAATCTAAAGCCGGGCATCTTGTAAAACTTCCTTTGAGATAGGGAGCACCTGTTTTGAAAAAGAGCGTTTTTAAGTGGGGATTTTTATCGGCTTTTAGGGTATGCAAAAGAGGAGCATCTAAATGAATCGAGGCAAGCGCTTCACACCTTATGAGTTGTAATTCTTCTAATTTGGCAAACTGCAAATAAGTAGGTGCGAGGGGAAAGCGTGATTTTTCAAACGCACGTAACTGCGCACAACGGTTTAAATAAAGCGTTTTAAGGTTAGGACAGCTCTTTTCAATTTCCTGAATGGTCTCTTCTTTAACAAAAGGGCAACCGTTTAAATTTAAATATTCAAGCTCAACATGCAAAAAAGATTTTAAAGTGGTGTGATCTAAAACAGCACAGTTCATCAAAGTGACTTTTCTGAGTCGAAGACCTTTATTTTTCATTAAAAAGATTAAGGCATTTAAAACGAGGCGCTGCCGCTCTCGATCGAGAGTTTTCCCTTTGGCCATGTGTTTAAAATCTGCTTCAATCCATTCCCCCTCTTTGTTTTCCCCAAACAGAACATGGGAAGAGCACCGACTTAAGGTAAAAGCAAAAAGCTCGCTCTGGGCTTTCTCGGGAGAGTATTCTTCGCGCTGTTGAATTTCTTCAAACGTTGGGGGCTTCCCAAAGCTGGCTGCGTCGGCTTGGGCGGAAGTGAGAGAAATGTCTACCTGACGATTGATCGCTTGCTGTAGCCTTTGTTTGGGATTTAAGCTGCTTGCGTTAGCTTGCCTATATTTAGAGTAAACCCAGCGGTCTAAAGTTTGCTTTTGACTGCCCCGTAAGTTGACGAGATAGTGTAAAAGATCGAGAGGGATGAGATCCTTTTTGTCTTTTAAGGCTTGGTTCAAGCAGTCTTGCAAATGGTAAAATTGAATAAGTAGATTCGTCACCGTCCCGCTGCGTAAAAGAAGCGTTCCTTTAAAGCGATCTTCACGATCTTCCTCGTATAAATTTTTTTCCTCTTCGGAGGTAAAAAGGTGAAGAGTGCGATAAGTCTCGTCTTTTTTGATTAAGTTTTCGAGCCAACTATTGAGGATGAGGTTAGGCTCTAAACGAAGAAAAGCCTGCAACACTTCAGGATCTAGGTGGTAGTTAGAAGGTAAGCAAAAAAGAGCTGAGGAAAAATGTACCTTATGTCCGACGAAGTGGTGGATGACGGGTTCGACAAAAGAAATATCGTTATCCACGCAGAAAATACGCCACGTCCCTTCTTCGACGACATAGTTCGAGAAGCGACCATCCCCAGGACGTGTCAATAAGGCAACAAGGCAAGCCCAGGTCAGTTGCTTGATTTCTAGCTGGTCAACGTTTTCTAACGTTTGCCCTTGAATTGTTTTTGAAATTAAGACGGGATACATCCGTTTTTTTCCTTTTACTTCGACCTCAAAGCGTGTTAGCTCAGTTGGAGGACTTAAGTGCCCCGCAATGCGTGCCGTCAGCGCATGGATGGCATATTCCAGCAGAGGATGCGTCGGTTTTTGTTTAAAATGCAGCTGGTATCCGCCATAGGAGGCACTCGCAACGGGGTGAGCGCTATTTTTGTATTGACGTTTGAGATTGCCTGTTTCTTCTAAAATTTGCTCGCTTACTGCTTGTCTAAGATACCGGGCATCAGGCAATGTTGGACAGCGGATTTTTACTTGAAAAGGACCGTCCGGTTGGTCGCTTGTCATCGCGAGAATCGCTTGTTGAAATTGCTCTTCTTCCAAGCGCTGGCTTTGTCTAACTCCGCTTGGATTAGGGATAGAGGCTAGATGAGCGCTTAACGCAGCCAAGTTTCCCTCCTCTGCATAACTATTCAAAACATTAAGATAGATTTCTCTTAGAGGTTCTGTAAATGTCATCTGGGAAAGCCTTTGATAGTAAACTTCATGCCAATGCCAAGCCTGATCAAACGCATTAGCTCGCTGTTTGGAAACTAGGTGATGCACGAAATGAGCGATCCAGGGCTTTAGATTTTCTATTTTATCGGGGTGTAGCTCTTCTTCATAATAAGCCTCTTGAAGTAGATCGATTTGCTGGAAATGAGAGCCCAGATCGGAAATACAATGCTTTAATTTGCGGTAAAGAGGGCGCAGCACAAGCCAATAAATTTTTACAAGGATTCCTTTTTCACTACCAAAATCTCCTATGCTAACTTCTTCTTTTTGTTCCTCATAAATAAAATGCAGGCCCACTCTTTTTAGGTAAATGGCCGCGGCCGCTTCTTGCAATAAGAAGCCACTTTCGACCGTGAAAATTTCTTTTTTTACAAGTGCGTCGATGAGATCGAGTGTATTGGATTCTTCCATGCCGAAATAAAGAGATAAATCATTTAAAAGATGATTGAGCAGTTCCGTATAGTGTTTTTTTAGATCAATGACCTTGTCTTGAAAAGGATCATGCCATATCTCTTCATAAGTTTTTAATCGGTCTGTCAGCAGCTGTAGCGCCTGGCTCTTGCGCCTGATTTCTCTTACTTGTGGCAACTCTTCATCGAGATAGGTACGCATTTTCGTTTGGTAGAGGTTAAAGAGCGTAGGGGTATTTTGATGAAAGGAAATTGTCTTACGCAGCGTATTACTAGGCGAATTAGATGAATAGTCCTCCATTTTTTGCATCTGAGCCAATCCATCGGGCGTGTTGATAAGATCGGTGACTATAGCTGGATTACCGCCAGAATCGATATGCAAACCGGAGCGGTGTTTAGCTGCGATGCAAGTAAAAACGGGCAACCCTTGTGCTGGATCTTCTCCTAAGCCTATCATCTGTAGTTCTAACAGACGGGCCAATTTCACAAAGTAAGATCGATGCTCAATCCCTTCAATGAGAATGCACCATTCCAAGTCTGAGCGGGGACAAACCTCTTCTTTGGCTAAAGATCCCATCGCCCGTAAATCATATAAGCAAGGGGGATCTCCTAAAATGGCGATGGCATCCTCGACTAAAGCGTGCAGAAAAGAGAGCAAGTGTGCGGAAACTTTTCTTTGAAAAGCACGCACCTCTTCTATCTTGAACTTTTGCAGATCAATCGTCTGATAGAGCGTGTGAAAATCTTCGCGATAAGTATCTAGTTCTTTTCGATATCTAGCCGTGACAAAACAATTAGTGGGAAGAGAGTCACTTGTTAAGTAATGGCGCATCGTTTCATGCAGAGTACGCAGCCCACTTGTCTCTATCCGTTCTGGTCCCCGTGTTACTAACGTATGCGAGACAACTGCATGCACTTGCTTATAGAATAATTTAATAAAAGCATACTTTTCACTCGTACAGCAGATAGGTTCAAAGCGCGTTTCAAGATTTGTGACGAGTTGCACGACTTGCTGGCTATCATTTTTCCCCACCGCTTGTTCTAAACGCTGCTTAAAAATACCAAGAGACGTTGAAGCGGCTTTAAAAAGGCGCGAAGCTAAATATTGGAGATCTGAGGAATCCTTCGAGATAATCTGAGCCTTTCCTACATAGTGAATGGCATCGATGAAATATTTAATTTGTTTATTCTCTTGCTCCTCTTCTTTTCCTTTTTTATAGTGCCACTTGGCCAGCTCGATAGCTAGTAGCTGTTGGTGTTGTGTAAAACAAGAGCTTGATGTCATATAGAGTAGTAAACGTAAACTCTCTTCCACCTCTTGAGGAGCATTTATAACAGGGATGAGCGTGCAGAGGCAGTCAAAAGCCTTTTCAAGCACTTCTTTTTCTACATGAAGTGGTAAATAGGCCATGAAAACATTAAACTGCTCGATGGCTTGGGAATATTTTTTCTTTATGATAGTCGCCGCAATCGCATCGAGGATATCTAAGTATCGAAATTTCGATGGCTGTTCACTAAATGATGGGGAGGAGAATAGAGAGGGGATAGAATGAGTGCTTTGCATGATTTGACTATCCTTTGGTTAAGAAAAATTCGCGCTAGGAGTATATTATCAGAAAAAAACACCCCAAAACAATTTAAAATTTGAAAAATTTACTATGAAGATTTAACCAAAGAATGAAAAAAATTAGGTTGCTAAAATTTCGTTCAATTGTTAAAGCTTGTGAATCTAGACCCCTAATCGATCGACCCAAAATCCTATCAAGCTAAAAAATAGAAATTTTATTCAATATTTTACTTTTCAATTCCAACTTGTGACAAATCTTCTGAAATTCCTTCGCAGCTAAGAGATGGCTCTTTCAACTTTCCACCTACGCTTTTATAGCTGAAACACTTTTCTCAATTACCTATCTGGGCTTTTTACGCCTATACATCCAGGGATAAATTTTACCCTTTAATAACTTGTCTTTAAAGTGCTCAGTATCATCACATCACCCTTATTTGCTTCAAAAACTGGGAAAAACTCTAGCAAATTTCTGGCATTATCTACACGCTTTCCACCTTAACAGTTGATGTTGATTTCCAATTTCTCTTTTTCAGTAGTCATATTTAATTGAGTTTTTTCAACCAATCATCCAAATTGTTTAAGAGCTTACGTAAACTATGGATTTGAACTAATACAATTTCTTCCCGAGTTTTATTAAACGCTTGCTGAGCTTGAGCAAATAATTTTTGCGCTTCTTCATAAAGTTTAGAAGTTTTATTTTTTTGTGATTCAAATTCACATCCACTTTCAGATACTAATAATTAAATATCAAAAAGTTGCGCTCTTAACTTGTCCACACTCGGAACCATAAGCATGAAATTATCATTAATCTTCTTTAAAAATTCTCGATTGGCTTCTTCTATTATCTAGAACATTTCTGTCCCAGCTTGCGCAACTGAATAAACTGTCAAACTTTAAATTGATTATTGACCTGAGCATAAATCCTAAAAAGTTCCTTCGCACTAAAACAAATGTTTTATTCTACTTATGAGAAAATCTTCGTCAAAATGTTTTTAACACCCTTAAAAAAACAGTACTTATACATAAAATACAAGCGCTATGTTGGCTGATAAATTTATTGCTTTCTCTAGGCAAACAGCAGCCAATCAGCTTTTCAGCTGTATTATAAATGCGTTAGGGGAGAAAATGCCTTTTTTTATCGATTTTTAAATTAGACTAGATTTAATTATGTCCATTTTATCTTTTTTGATTCTATGTAAACAGGATAATATTAAAATTTAGTTATATAAATTCAGATTGTTTGGTTATTATTTTATAAAATAATACATTAATATATTTAAAATATATAAAATTACTTATAATTTTTATATTGGAAAACAAATTCAAGTATTTTGTGTATAAATACATAAAATGATATAGATCTTTTCAATCACAGATAATTCCATAGGAATTGTAATTTCATTTTCAGCATTTTAAGAATATGAGGGGATATGTTAATGACAGTAAGTTGGGAAAAAGTTAAAACTTATCAGGATATTAAGTTAGAAAAAACAGAAGATGGAATAGCAAAAATTACTATTAATAGACCTGAGGTGCGAAATGCTTTTCGTCCTGAAACGATTCAAGAAATGCAAGAAGCTTTTGATATCTGTCGTAATGACTCAACAATTGGCGTGATTATATTGACGGGAGAAGGGCCTCACGCGTTTTGTTCAGGAGGTGATCAAAGAGTTCGTGCAGAAGAAGGCTACATTGGACAAGACGGTGTTCCACGTTTAAATGTCTTAGACTTGCAAAAACAAATTCGCTCTTTGCCAAAACCTATCATTGCCATGGTGGCTGGTTATGCAATTGGAGGTGGGCATGTCTTACACATCGTTTGTGATTTAACAATTGCAGCAAATAATGCACGTTTTGGGCAAGTTGGGCCAAAAGTTGGATCATTTGACGGTGGATTGGGAAGCAGTTATTTAGCTCGTATTGTAGGGCAAAAAAAAGCGCGAGAAATTTGGTATTTATGCCGTCAATATGATGCTAAAGAAGCTTTAGAAATGGGACTTGTCAACTGTGTTGTCCCTTTAGAGCAGCTTGAAAAAGAGACTTTAAAATGGTGTCGTGAAATTTTACAGCATTCTCCCTTAGCTCTTCGTTGTTTAAAAGCTTGTTTGAATGCTGATTGTGATGGACAAGTAGGTCTTCTTGACTTAGCAGGTAATGCGACCATGCTTTATTACATGACTGAAGAAGCTCAAGAAGGGAAACAAGCATTTTTAGAAAAACGGAAGCCTAATTTTAATCAATTTCCTCGGTTACCTTAAAAAAGGTAAAGGTGTTTCTAATGATTGATCAATTGACAAGGCTAAAGCCATGGATGTTGGCAAGCAGGCCAAGAACTTTACCGATTTGTTTAGCGCCTATCATGGTAGGAACTTTTTTGGCGTTTGCTATTGTGCAGAGAATCGACTGGTTTTTAGCAACTTCCTCATTTTTAAGTGTATTATTCTTACAAATTGGAACGAATTTAGTCAATGATGCCCTTGATTTTCCAAAAGGAGCGGATACAAAAGAGCGTTTAGGGCCGAAAAGAATGACTCAAGCGGGCTTACTGTCATTTAAACAAACTTTTAGAGGTGGATTGATATGTTTTGGAGTAGCCATCTTGATTGGTACTCCTTTAATGATAACAGGGGGATGGCCCTTTGCCGCTATTTTATTTTTTTCTATTCTGTGTGGTTATCTTTATACAGGAGGCCCCGTTCCATTAGCTTATCATGGCCTTGGGGAGCTTTTTATTTTTATTTTCTATGGACTCGTTGCCATTCCCTCTGCTTTTTATTTGCAAACAAAGTTTGTCAATCAAACAGTATTTATTGGTGCGATTCAAATGGGATTTTTAGCCATGATTCCTAATGCCGTGAATAACTTAAGAGATAGACAAAGCGATGCGAAAGTTGATAAAAAAACGCTTGCGGTTCGTTTTGGAACAACATTTGCATGTTGGGAAATTACTTTCTTTGCAATTATTCCTTTCATTATCGGCATTGCTTGGTGGTTTGTTAACCAGCCTTATTTAACACTATTTCCTTTAGGATCATCACCTCTCGCTTTTCGATTAATTAAAACAATTTGGGAAACTAAACAAGGAACTTCTTATCAAGCTAGTTTTGCGCAAAGTATTTTGTTAATTTTTAGTTTTGGTTTATTATTGACCGTAGCTTGTTTGATGCGTATAGCCGAATGAACGTTGGAAATAATTTGTATGAAAATTGATTGGATAAGTTCCGAATCAAGAGTTTTTTTAAATCCCAGTTATGGCGTTGAGAAACAACAATTTTACTTAAAAATACTCAAGAAAACCGAAAATCTTGATAGTCACTTTTGGCTTTCTACGTCGGGTTCCACTAGCCAAAAATGGGTTGGTTTATCCAAAAAAGCAATTTTAGCTTCCGCTGAATCTGTGAATAAACATATTGAAGCCAACTTTTGTGATCGCTGGGTGACTGCCTTACCCGATTTTCATGTCGGAGGACTTGGAATTTGGGCTAGAGCCTTTTTGAGTGATTCTCAGGTTTTTGATTTTAAAACAATTCAAAATGGGAAGTGGGATCCTAAAATTTTCTGGAGTTTTGTAAGGGAAATGAAAGGAACTTTAACGGCTTTAGTCCCGACTCAAATTTATGATTTAGTGCAATTAGCTTTACCAGCTCCCAATAGTTTAAGGGCCGTTATAGTAGGAGGGGGAAGGTTGTTACCTGACTTATATAAGAAAGCTGTTGAATTAGGGTGGCCTTTAATGCCAAGTTATGGTTTGACAGAATGCTGTTCTCAAGTCGCGACAGCTAACCTTGGAAGCTGGCAGTTTTCCACTTATCCCTCTTTGCAAATTCTAACTCACATTAGTGTGAGAGAAAGGGATGGACATTTGGAATATAAAAGCCCTTCTTTACTTACCTGTTATGCCTATTTTGAGCAAGATCAAATTTATTTACACGACCCAAAAGTTGAGGGGTGGTTTAGATGTGGGGATCTAGGCCATCTACAAGGGAATATATTGAATGTGAAAGGTCGCTCTGATCATTTGCTTAAAATTGGGGGGGAAAGTGTTGATTTGAGTCAATTAGAGGCTCATTTGGAATCAATTTTACTAAAAAATTCTTCTGCTGGAATGGCTGTCTTAGTGGCGGTACCAGATGAAAGATTAGGAAATATTTTATATTTAGCTGTTGAACAAAATAAGCGGGAGATATTAAAGCCATTAATAGACCTTTATCAGCAAACAGTTCTTCCTTTTGAGCGGATTCGAAACGTTATTGCTGTTGAAAATATTCCCCGTTCACCTCTAGGGAAAATATTAAAAAGCGAGCTGATTAAATTAATAACTTTGAGCGAATAAACAAATCCTCAAAAATATAATTCTAATTGGCTTTTAATTTCATTGGGGATTAGAAGTTTATCCTTACTTTGTCGATTACAAAATACGTGAATGGTTTTGACCATGCAACAAAGTCGATCATTTTGAATAAATTCATAATGAATAGAAAAAGAGCTTTGTTTAATTTCTTCAATACTTAGTTGAACTTGACACGAAAGTCCTGCTAATAAAGGAGCTTGGAAAGAAGCTTCAGCGTTTTTGATAGGGACAATCCAAGAAGGATTTTGAAACCATTGTGCCCACGAGCAACAAAGTGCTTGTACGACGAAGCTTTCAAAAACTTGGTGAGCTAAAGTAAATGTATGTCCAAAAAATAGAATCCCTGCGGCGTCTACATA
The DNA here is from genome assembly GCF_000648255.1 of Candidatus Protochlamydia sp. R18. Classification (NCBI taxonomy): domain Bacteria; kingdom Pseudomonadati; phylum Chlamydiota; class Chlamydiia; order Parachlamydiales; family Parachlamydiaceae; genus Candidatus Protochlamydia; species Candidatus Protochlamydia sp. R18. The sequence goes on from NZ_BASL01000611.1 coordinate 154,514, forward strand.
ATGAAAAGGAATGAAAATTTCTTGTTTAAAACTAACAGAAGGCATCTTTTCTCAACATGGAATATGTTTATATATCGTTTATTTCATGGGTTTAAAACCAGTAATGATCGTTGCAATACCTCCTGCTAATGAATAACGACCCGTATTAATGAATCCCGCTGTTTTTACAAGTTCTTCCAATTCACCTGGGGGAATGAAAGTATGGATGCTTTTTCTTAAATATTGATAAGCATTTTCATTGGCCGTTAGCCATTTTCCTAATAATGGAAGTAATGTCTTTAAATAAAGTTGATGTCCTATTTGAAGAAATTTATTTTCAGGGCGTGTTAATTCTAAAATTCCCAGGCAACCACCGGGCTTTAAAACTCGATAAGTTTCTTGAAGAGATTGAAGAGGGTGGTGAATATTACGAATTCCATAAGCCATCGTTGCACAATCCATCGTTTGATTCGAAAAAGGAAGGCGCTGAACATCTGCTAAAACGTATTGAAATGAGTGAGGTGTTTTCCCAAAACTTTTTGCTTTTTCTTCAGCACAAGCTAACATTTCAGAAGAAAAATCAACTAAATAGGCTTGACAAGGGGCTGAAATTTGGTTGAGATAGCTAAAAGCTACATCTCCTGTCCCTGCACAAAGATCAAGCAAGGTATGAGAAGTTTGTTGGGATTGAACTTTTTTGACAAGTTCTAGATTCCATCGTCTATGAAGACAGAAGGAAAGAACAGCATTTGTCCGATCGTACTGTTTAGCAATACTATTAAACATGATTTGGATCGTCTGAGGGCGATTTTTATTGTAGTTCGACATGAAAATAGCCTCGTATTTAAAAAATCTAGGAAACAATCATTTTTTTATTGTTTGGATAAAGGATTATTTAATTCATCGGAGGTTTCTTGTAAGTTTTCCTTCGTTTCAAGAATGTTTTGTTCGAGGGAATTTGAACAAAGATCGCACGAAAGTACTGATCCACAAGTATCCTCTCGTTTTTGATGAGGATCTCTACCGCAAGCTCCTCTTTCAATTTTTGTCTTGCCTGTAATCAACCAACCAATAGCTAAACAAGCAATTGCGATAACAATCACTACAAAAGCAATGACTAAAGTAACAAATAAATTGGACACTCAAATCTCCTGGTAAATTTGAAGATAAGATAGCAAAGGAGGGGATAGTGTGCAATCTTGAATCTTATAGCTTGGCCATTTCTTAGGAATTCTTTTTGCTTTAGCAATCTATGCTTAAATTTTTTTGCTAAAATTTAGTTTTTTCTGACATTGTAAAATACAATTGAGGCATAGATAGAATGTTTTAGCTTGCATACTTAATAAAATTTTTTTATTTAATAAATTGGTTTTAGAAATATTTTATTTCGATTTAATAGGTGTGTTGAATAGCATAAATTTAGTTCGAATTTGTTTTGAATAGATAGCAATAAGTATAAGATGATGACTATCAAATTTTATTATCCCCAAACAGAGGAAAGTTATGAAACTTCAGCTATTTTTATTTGCAACTATTTTGAATATTTTGCCGCTAGTTGATGTGCCCGCAACTGAAGAAAAAAAGCCTGCCAATAGTGAAATACCACAAACCCAAGATCTGGTTAATCAAGTCCTTACATTTGCAAGAAATCATCAAGACTTTAAAAATCTTTATTTTAAAGAACATGAGCATGAATTTATTCGTTTAGCTGAACAAGGGCAAAATCCCCATACGTTATTTATTGGTTGTAGCGATTCTCGCATGGTACCAGATTTGATTTTAGGGACAAAGCCTGGAGAATTATTTGTTATTCGTACGGCAGGAAATTTTGTGCCTCCTTATGATCAAAATGGTTGGGATGGCGTTTCTGCCACTATTCAATATGCTCTTGAAGCTTTAGATGTTAAGCATATCATTATTTGTGGTCATTCGCATTGTGGAGCTATTAAAGGTTTATTTCAGACGATTAATTCAACTCAGCTTGGCATTTTAAAGCGATGGCTTCAATTTGGTAATGAAGCTAAAGAGGCTACAATGAAAATTGTTAAACCAGAAACGTCTGAAAAAGATTTGTATACTGTTGCAGAACAAATTTCAGTTGTGTATCAACTAGCACACCTTATGACATTTCCCGCTATTAAGAAAAAAGTAGATGAAAAAACTTTAGACTTGCATGGTTGGTATTACAAAATAGAAACAGGAGAAGTTTCATATTATGACCCAGAAACTTTTGTTTTCAAACCTTTAAAAAAGTTAAAAACTCAAGCTCTTCAGTCGATATTGAATTAATTTCATTTTATCAAAAAAACTCTGTTTAGATTCAATTAAATCTAAGCAGAGTTATATTTGAATAATTAAAGTTGAGAGATAACTTAGCTTTTATTCTTCGTAATCATCAAAATCGTCATCCTCATCATCTACATCAAAATTCTCTTCTATAAGAGGTTTTTTTTGAGCTATTTTTTGGTTTATTTTTTTTGCTGCTTTAGGGATAGCAGACAAGGGAATGTAATCAACCCAAATAGGAGAGCTCCAAGCGATATGACCGTCTTCTTGTATTGCTCTGAGGTAATAATAAACAAACGGTGGTTTTTTATCTTTTGCGTCAACGCAAATTTTTTCCAATGAAGATAAATCATCAAAAGTAAATTCAAAATGATAATCATCAGGCTCGTATTGTTTTAAAGCTTTACCATTACGAATAATTTCTACTGTTTTCAATTTTGTGGTTCCGGCTACATATCCTGATAAATGACGGTTGACTGCTAAACCAGGTTTTTCCATCGTACTAATCTCTTTACCCATTGGAATTCCGGCTAAATAAAGACCAACAATCATTCTTTCCCCAGTTGTGGCGTAACATGAGCGTTGGTAGAGAGCTTCGGCTAAAGCTTCTCGAGAATGAGAAGAAGCAATGATAGCTGTCAAACCAGGAGAGTACTGCTCTTGATCGCTTTCGTATAATCCGCTATAAATGCCTCTATCATCTAATCCACCTGCTGTAAATCCAAAACGACAATTCTTTAAAAGAGCTTTTTGAATCGATCCTTCAGCTGTCTCTTGTACTCCGTTTGAATTCGACTTAATAGGGCGAGTATTTCCTTCTTTTTTAGTGGTTTCTGAAGAACCCCAGGCGTTATAAATTTCAACCACTCGCTCATAATCTGGATCGAAATTCTCAAAATTATACTCCATTCCTTTTGCCATTGTAAAACAAGGAATTGAAATTAATTCTTTTGGAGAAAAACTTTTGTAGATTTTTTTGAGAGTATTATATTTTAAATCTTTTTTTCGAAGAATAGGCTTATTTTCTTTTGAGTAAACAAGTAACCTTATCCCTTCTGACTTGTTTTCCCCACTCCATTGAAAGCCTAATAGTGTGGAAAACCGTTCGTCTTCATCAAATTCTGAAACGTTTTGAGAAATCAATTTCCACATATCGTTAGAAGTCTCTTCTTGACTTTCAAATGGAGATACTCCGAAATAGTTAAATGCTTTATCGTCACGAAAATGTCGCATACAGTTTTCTATGTTTTCAGTCGAATCAAAGCGATCAGATTCTCCATGTAGAAGGCCCCAGAATAGATGTTTATTATTTTCTGAAAAACATCTAATAGGCGCAGAGCGAAAAATTTGATTAGTTTTTGTATTCAATAGTTGGATTGTATAGATTCCTTCTTCATTAAAATAAAGATTGGGGAGAGTGATAAATCCCGTTTCAGGAATAAATAATTTCCAATTTAAATTTTCACGCAAATGTTCATGAGATAATTCAATTAAAGTGTCTTCAGGAGCATTATTAGTCAGATTTCCATATTGATCTTCAAATCGAACAACAACATCGAAGCGTTTATTTTTAACTACAAATGAAGGTGTTAAAACACGTATATTAGCTAAATCTCCTCCTCGAATGTCCAGTGAAAAAGTTTCGGGTTCATCATAATTGCCTTTACCAGTGGAATCTACGTACAGGAAAAAAGGCTTTCTTCGTTGCGCACTTGTTTGAGCACGAATTGTTCCTTGCCCTTTTTTTCCAACTTCGCCATCTTTCGCTCCCAGTATAATAGTAAGGTGTTCACCCGCTTCTAGAATAGTAGGGAGAATAAATTCATAATGAGGTGCAAAACTATCAGGAACCTCAATTTCTGTGGCTTGAAGAATTTTGCCATTCTCCATCTTTGCATAGATAACGCTGCCATTCTTTTTCATATTTGCGCTAGGAATTTCCCAGTCTATTTCTCTTCCTTTGGATTGGAGATCAAACTTAAAGCGGGTTCCTTTAGGCAATTTAATGGAAGGTGTATAGATAAATTTCCATGTTCTAGTTTCACCTGCAGATGCATGTGCGGGTTCGCAATAACAGATCGATCGACGCATGAAAGATGAACTCCCTTTAGATCTTAAATTGAAGGTATTTTGCCTCAAAACTAATTGTTTTTCAAGTAATACCGATTAGTTGATGCTGAATTAATTGTTTGAAAATAAATTTTTTATTCGGTCATCATATTTAGATTACACAGCGTATTCAACAACTCTTTTTTCCCTAATAACTGTCACTTTAATTTTTCCTGGATAACTTAATTCTTGCTCTATTCGTTTTGTAAGATCGCGAGCTAAATTGACAACGCCTGCATCATCAACTTGGTCCGGTAGGACAACAATGCGTATTTCTCGGCCTGCCTGCATCGCATAGGCTTTATCAACACCTGCAAATTCAAGAGCGATTTCTTCCAGTTTTCTCAATCGTTTAATGTATTCTTCAACCGCCTCTATTCGAGCCCCTTCCCGGGAAGCTGAAATAGCATCGGCAGCGCTACATAAATCCGCTTCAATGGTTAAGGGCGCCATTTCATGATGGTGACAACCTATCCCGTTAGCAACTTCTTTATTTTCACCTAATTTAAGAGCCAAATCATGTCCAATAATTGCATGAGATCCTTCAATTTCATGAGTAACAGCTTTTCCTAAGTCATGTAATAAACCAATTCTTTTTGCAAGTCGAATATCTAATCCGAGTTCCGCTGCCATTAAACCCATTAAATGGGATACTTCAAGGGAATGATCTAAAACATTCTGACCATAACTAAAACGGAATTTTAATTTTCCTAATAAATTAATAAGGTCGGGATGTAAGTTCATCGCCCCGGCTCTTAAAGCCGCGTCTTCACCATATTGCTTAATTTGTTTATGAACATTAATAGTCGCTTTTTCCACGACTTCTTCAATTCTTGTTGGATGAATCCGCCCATCTTGAACAAGTTCTGTTAAAGCCATTTTAGCAATATGTTTTCTAACCGGATCGAAACCTGACAAGACAACTGCACCTGGTGTATCGTCGATAATAAAGTTAACGCCTGTTTCTCTTTCTAAAGCTCGAATATTACGTCCTTCACGTCCAATAATACGACCTTTCATGTCTTCATTTGGAATAGTGACTGTACAAACAGTAGATTCAGAGGCACAAGAAACAGCCAATCGATTAATGGATGTTGCAATAATTGTTGAAGCTATTTTCTCAGCTTCTTCTTCAGCTTCCTTTCGAATTCTACGAATTAAATTAGCAGATTCAGTTTTAACTTCATTATTTAAACGTGATAAAAGTATTTCCTTAGCTTCAGAAGAAGTTAAGCCAGAAGCTTTTTCTAAAATAGAAAGTAGTTTTGAGTGAGATTCAATTGTTTGTTTCTTTTCCTCATCCAATTGAGCTTTGCGCCCAATTAATATGGCCTCTCTTTTTTCAGTGTCCGACAATTTTTTTTCTACGAGATTCATGCGACTTTCAAGCTTATCTTCTCGTTGCTTTAAACGCTCTTCTTCTTGTTGAAGTTTTTTTCTTTCTTGCTGCCACATATGTTCAAGTTCACGTTGATATTCCACTTGTTTTTGTTTTAGGCTTAACTCGTTTGTTTTCCTCAGCTCAGATGTTTCTTGCTCGGCTCGACTGATTATGTCTTTTGATATGCGTTTAAATCCTCCTAAGGCAAATCGATGATAAGCCCAAAAGGTTAATACTCCCAAACCAATTCCAACCAGAAAAATCAGGAGATAAAAAGGGACTTGATTTTCAATCATTGATTGTTGTGTCCTTAATCATCAAATCAATTTGAATGGGCAATTCATGTCTTATGTTATAGGCGATGCAAAAAGCCGTCTAAATTAAAAGTAATTGTGATTAGACCCGTATTCGTTAGGTCGTTTAGCTCAAAATTCTGTTATTCATCAAATATGTATGAGAATAAATCAACTAATTGATGCGAAATTAGGCCCTATTTAGTCAGAAAAAAGATTTGTCTTTAGCTGGTATAGACCATATTTAGAAGAAAAATCTATTTTTTTTCACTTCAACAACTAAATCTACCACCTCTCATTTATATGAGAGGCACTATCACACAAACTAGACACAAACATTTACAAATGATTCGATTGTTTAAATTTAAATAATTAATTGGATTTATCTCTATTAAGTCTTGGATTTATCGTGATTCAAGTTAGATGCAGCATAAATAATTTTGATTTCCAAATCTAGTTTAAACCTAAAGGGATTAATCTGAACTTTTTGAGATTTTGCTAAGCAAAAAAAATTTTTTTTTTGGAAGAGGGAAAACCAATAGCTATGATGAAAATTCATCCTTTTCTTCCGAATCTAATCGAATTGATCTGATTTTAAGTTTTTCTACACGCCTATCATTTGAGCGAATTACTTTTAATTCAAAATTGGGTTTTGTTAAAACAAATCCTTTAGAAGGAATATTTCCTGTTTCATGAAAAATATATCCTCCAATTGTATCGTAGTCACCATCTTGAGGAATTTCAATATCAAATTGCTCTTCGATATCAAAAATAGTCATTCTGGCATCAATTAACCATCCTCCTTCAGGTAAAGCAACAAAAAGAGATTCTTCACTTTCATCATATTCATCTGCGATATCCCCAACAATTTCTTCTAAAATATCCTCAATAGTGACAATTCCTTCTGTCCCTCCGTATTCATCAACAATGATTGCAAGGTGAACTTGTTTTTTGCGAAATTCTTGTAAAAGATGGGAAATTTTCTTTGTTTCAGGCGTATATAAAACATTTTTAACTAAACCTGAAATAGGTGCTTGTAAGATTTTAGTATCTTGTGTGCGAGAAAATTCCATATATTTAGCTAAAACATCTTTATACATTAGGACACCAATGATGTTATCAAGAGTATGTTTAAAAACTGGTATGCGGCTATAGCCTTCATTATATATTAGAACTGCGGCCTGTTCTATTGTTGTGTCGTGAGCTAAGCTAAAAATATCAACGCGAGGAACCATCACTTCTCGAGCAATGCGATCTTTAAAATCCATGACCCCTTCAATTAATTTTTTGTCATGGGGGTCCAGGCTTGCTGTAAAATTGGATTCTTCAATGATTTCTATAATTTCTTGTTTGGCCTTAGAAGCAGTTTCAGATAAAGGATTAAAATAAATAGTTCGTGCAAATGCTTGAGAAAATTTCAAAAACAAGAAAGTTAGTGGAAAAATAAGAGCCATAAATAGAGAGGACACTAGAGCACAGACCTGAATAGCTATTTCAGGATAACGTCCACCAAGAATACGTGCGAGATAGTCTCCTACAATAAAAAAAAGGAAAAATAAACTTATTAAGCACAACAAGCCGGCAGGCCAATTAATGATCAAAGATGAGCTGTGTGTTATAGGATTGACTAACCAAGAAATCAAATTTAATTGGATTAAAATTGTTAATGAAAATATGACGTAAATAAAGCGCAAAATATTTTGCGCAAGGGTGGTTATAAAAAATAATTCTTCAGCTTCTTGATTACGGAAGAAAATAGCGTGAAAACGTCGATAGAAGAAAAGTTTACCACTTAAACTCAGTTGTTTTTTTGAGTTCTTTTTATGAAGTCTACGGAGAGCTGTATTAATCGCTGTAAGACAAAACAGTCCGATGATTAATATAATAAGTAAGAAAAGGGTGAGATTGAGAGGCAAATCGATTCTCCTGTTAAAAGGAACCTTGTTATGAAGTTTAATAAAAATCTAAAAGTTTTTTAAAAGTTCATTTATGTAAAAGAATGAGATACAGTAGATTAAAAAAACTTCAGTTTTTAATATTGCAGTTATTATTTTATTTCGTTCAAAGTATACAAAGTTTATTTTGTGATATTCGGATCACTTTAACCTGTTTCCTAATATAAAACATTTAAAATTTTAGAAAATATAAGCCAGTCAAAAGAGATGCTTTTTTCTTTAAATTAGTTGTTTTGTGAAGAAGATAAAAAGAGGGAGAATTTATAGTTAATTTTTCAAAAACTAGTTCTTTTAAAGTAATGGCAAAAATTAAATTTCGCAAGTTAAAAATCAATTATTTTATATATAACTCAAGTTTTTTTAAATGGGTCATATGTCTTATCTCCGCTTCTTTCATTATGAGGAAATCATTTTCTTCTAAATCATCATATCCCATTAAATGCAATAGGCCATGAACAAGATATAGCGTTGTTTCTTCGTACGGGTCTAGTTCATGGGAAAGAGCGTATTCAATTGCGGTTTGAGGGCAAACAAAAATTTCCCCTAAGATCTTATAGGGAGAATTTTCGTCTTTATCCATGGGAAATGAAATGCAGTCTGTGGGTGTGTCGTCATTAAAATAATCTAGATGAAGCTTACAGATAGTAGCAGTATCGACAAAGTAAATATTGACTTCATCACATGTTTGCTGCTCTTTTTGAATAACTTCTTTAACAATAGCATCTAAATTTGCAAGCGAAAATTTTAAATCATGCTGTTCGTTGGAGGCGTTAATAATCACAATCAAAAAAGATTTGTTAGTTTATAAAAAAATTAATTTAAGTTTATGTGTAGAAAAATATCAATAACCAGGCGAGAAGTTTAACCAGAGTTTTGTATTTCTTTTTGATGTTCCATATTTTCTTTTGGCAAATCGAAAAATCAACTTAATAAAAACTATTTTTTAAGTTTTCATAGCGAATTGGGTTCAAAAAGAAAAACAAAACTCTGGTTTCTAAAAATCGAGAAAGATAGACAATTATAGAACAGGTGTTTTAGGAAGGCCTGTAATTCGCTTGTTTTCTGAATCTTTCCAACGGCCAATTTTCTTCAAAACATCAATTCTTTCAAAGCGTTTAAGTACATTTCGCTTTGTGGCAGTTTTTCCTGCCTTACCAAAACTTGGGTGTCTAGACATTGTTAAACCTTATTTCTGTTTTTAAGCAGTCAATTATTTAATTTTTGGAATAAAAACGGCTGCAGCAAGATCACCTTCGATTGCATTAGTATGATCTTTAAAACCATTTGGCAAATTGTCTTTAACTGGGCCTGTTTTAGTGCTGGGCTGACGATGTTTGCGAGGAAAACGATTTCGTCTTTCGCCTTGTTTACTCATGCGGGTCATGTGAATTCTCCTTATAAATACAAGGCTATATTATAAGGAAGGTGATTGAAATGCGCAAGATATTTTTCTTAATAATCCGAATAATCGAATCATTTGAACTTTCCGTTTCCCCTTTTCTGTTTGTGAATTTTTTTATTTTATGTTATTTTTGAATCTAGCAAATTAATTTTTGATAAAATTTAATTACATAGTTTAAAAAATCAATTAAATATGTTATTATTTTTAAAAAAAGGGAGCTACGGTGGGAATTTATAAGACATCTGATCGTTTAACGCAGTGTGATCCTCAAATTTATTCCAATTTCTATGATGCTTCTAAAAGAATAGATCTTCGACATTCATCGATTCAAAGTACTGAATTCATTTGTAAAGACACGTGGGAACTGAGTCGTAAAAATTTAAAAAAAGAGGCACTGAATCGATTACGCCATCATTCAAAATATACGATTATTCACACTGGATTTATGCGGATTGGAAAATATTTATTTTTAGCAGTAGCTTTTCCTCCTTATCTTGTGATTTATGGTCTACCTAAATGGATCTTTGTAGAAGGAATCCCCGCCCTTGTGCATACCTTATCCACATTCTTGAAAAAAACTAAACAAAAAATACAAAAGCAAGTTTCTGCTTTAAAGCAGAAAATAAAAGAAGTTGTTTTAGTTATGCAACAAGCTCTACAAAAATTGATTAGCCCGATTACTCGTTTAAGTTTAGATATCAATCAAGCGCTTCAACGTTTACGATTAAAAATACTTGCTCAGGTAAAGCTGTGGAATCATCAATTAAAAAAAATAACTCCAAGACGAGTATTAAACCCTTTAAAAAAGAAAGCGGAGCATTTCTTAACAACAACTTATGAAATGATAATAAAAGGAATAAAAAAAGCACAAAATTGGAAATTACAATCAGTTAACACTTTCCAAACTTTATTATCAATGCTCCAAATTTCAAAATTAAGTGCGCATACATTTCATTTCGTGAATAAACAAGCTTCTGCATGGAAGGAAAAATGGCACAGTAAATATGAGTTGGCTCAAACTTTTGCTCAAAAATGGTTAAGTGCATCAGAGAATTTATTAAAAATGGGCTTTCAAAAGATTGCTTATCAGTTTTATCCGATCAAAAAAATTTATTTGCAATCTATCAAACCTTTTTGGGATACTTTGAAAGTAAGTTATTTCAAGAAAAAACAACAATTATTGAATTGGACGAAAGAACATCATCAAAAAATTTTGCAATATCTAGCAGATCAACAAGAGCAATTAAAAAATTTAACATTTGAACAGGTTAGAAATTATATTTTACTGCATTTAGAGTTTAATTTTTGGCCCCATTTTTTGCGAAGAAATTTTCAACGCTTCGCCAAGAATAAATTCATTGAATTTATTCTAAGGAGTTTATTCAGAAGCATTGCTTATGGAATCTACCTCTCTTTAAAGGGGAGTCGCTATTTTATTAAAGTTATCAGTAAAGGAATTCAGATTATCAGTAAAGGATTAGGAACTTTATCTCGGATAATTAATTATATTTTCAATTTTCTTTATAAAATTTACATTCTTCTCTCTCGTTGTTTAATACTACTCCTCAATCATGGAAGAAAATACCTAGGAAAATTCGTTTACTCATGTTTGCTTGTTTTTATGATGCTCAGCATTGTGACAATTTGGGGGATTAGTTTATTAGGTGAGCAAATGTCTTCTTTAGTCAAATTATTTCCACGCGCCACAAAATCAAGTGCCGATTGCTAAATTTAAAGTTTATTTGAGAAGGGATAAAGCCAGCCCCCAATCTTGGTAATTCTTAAAACGTAATTTAGAATTTTCTAATTTTTGAGGGTGGCTTTCGTCGTATAATTCGTAAATTTCTGCGAATAAAGAAAAATATTTGACGGGGTGAGGACAAAGGTTAAGCAAACAAGCAGCTAAATTAAGATTCACAGTTTCCTCTGTTGTAATTACAATCCATTCAGGAGATAAATTTGTAGTCAATGTATGAGTTAAAAAGCTGTCTTCGGGATAACGCCAAAGAAGCGAATCAATATATTGGCCCGCTTCTATTGTTGGGACGAGGATTTGTAGTCGTTTCTCTTGCTCAAAAGATTCCTTTGCTTTTGAGCAAATCAAATGAATTTTAGCTTGGTTATCTTTAACATTAAAAAAATAAACTTTAGATTTCATGGCATTTATTTGGGTCGAGAAGTTTAAAATCATGCGTTATAGTTCCAAAAGATATCACAAATTTCATTGCTTCATCAATCTTCATATCGAGAAAAAGAAGATCCTTCTTTTTAAATTTTAACGTATATCCAATAGAAGGATTAGGTGTTCCGGGAATGAAGACAGAGATTAAACGTTCATGCTCTTGAAAATTTAAAAGACTTTTCGAGATAAATCCTAAGCTTAAATGGTTTACTGAGGGATAGGGAGCTAGTACTACATAAGCAAAGGATTTAGAGTGGGAGGAAAACAAACTGAAGACAAATTCTTGAGAAAACTTATAAATTTTATTGATGTAGGGGATGGCTAAAATTAATTTATTCCCTAATTTTAAAATGTAATTAATTAAAAAAAGTTGTCCTAGTAATCCAACGACAAAAATAATACCTATTAGTAATCCTAAAATTAATAATTGACTGATAAAATGAGTGATCCCTAAATTTACAAATAGAATAGAAGAGTTTTCATACCAATTAAATTGATTTAACCAAAATTTAGTAAGGTTCAAAAAAGGATAAGTCAAAAAGTTGATGAAAAAGCCAATGATAGTGATAGTGAGTATCACGGGAAATAAAATAGCAAAACCAGTCAAGAAACTTTTTTTCATATCTCTTATGTTTCTTGAAAAGAAATTGGAGGAGAATTTAATTCGTAAGAAGGAGCGCTATCGGTCTTTTTTTGAATAGGATGGAATGAAGGGGTAATCATTCCGCAAGAAATAATATATTTAAATGCTTCTTCAACTTTCATGTCTAAATAAAGGATGTCCTCCTGGCGATAGACTAAAAGAAAACCAGATGTAGGATTAGGTGTTGTTGGAATGAAAACTATAGAGGAATTTTCAAAAGGAGTGTTGTGAAGGCCTAGCAAACCTTCTTTCGTGATAAATCCAATCGAATAAGTAGAAGGATTAGGAAAGCGGACAAGAACGACTTGTTTAAAGGAATTAGCCTTTGAATTAAAGAGCGTTTTAATCACGTCTTTACAGGTATTATAAATTGTATTAACTAAAGGAATATTTTTAAAAAGATATTCGGCAAATTTTATTACACTACGAAAGAAAAACCACCTTCCAATTAATCCAAGCAAAATTGTGATAAAAAATAGACTTGTTAAGATTAATATTTGTGCCAAAATATTTTGGAGTTGCTCAGAATTCAGGAATAAAAAACCTCTCTCGAATAGACCATATTGTTCAAATACTATTTTAACAATCCCTAAAAATGGCGTCGTCAATAGATTAAAGATAAAAATAACGACACCTAGGGTTAGAGCGGCAGGAAGGAGAATGACTAGTCCCGTGATAAAATATTTTTTCATGAGTCCTATATATTAAATACTTGGATAAAATCATTGTAAACAATAATGAGATAATCGAATAGTTTAAAACATTTGTTATCAAATGCTTGAGCTTTCATCATCTTGCTTCACTTTTAATTTTTTATCTTTTCCGTTTTTTCTTCCCAAGTTTAGTCATAGAAGCCGCTTGTTTTTTTTTGAGATTATATTTGCCAGTTGAGCATTTCTTATTTAAATGTTTTTGATATTCTTTGGACGCAGATCTTTTACGTGCAATGGATTCCTTAGGTGTAGAAACGGAAGGTAAAACATACCATTTTGTTTCCTGAGAAATAAAATCGATTTTTTCTAACATAACAATGAGATTATCACCAGGAGAATATCTTGCTCCGTGTTTAGCACCTCTCAAAAGCATTTTTTCTTCTTCATAGACAAAATAATCTTCACCCAAATCGGAAATATGAATAAACCCTTCCAAAAGAAGATCAATGATCTCAAAATAAATGCCGAAATTTTTGACTCGAGTAATGATAGCTTGATACTCATGTTCCGGGGCCTTTTGATGTCTTTCTTCTAGGAGTCGAAGTTTTTTTAATATCACAACGCTATTTTCAGCTTTTGCGCTGATTCTTTCTTGCTCCGAACAATAATTAGCAATTTCTTGAAGATCATCAAAATGGTCACTTTCGCCAAATAAAATACGGTGAACAACTAAATCAACGTAGCGTCTAATGGGGCTGGTAAAATGGCAGTAATGGGTTAAGCTTAATCCATAATGACCAATATTTTCTGCTGAATAAGCAGCTAAACGCATTCGCCTAATATAGCTTGATGCTAAATAATTACTGTAAGCTGTCTCTGCAGCTTTTTCAAACAAATTTTGAAGATCTTGAGGAGTTGGAAGATCAGGTAATTTGAATCCAAAAGCGGCAGCTAACGTGGAAAAATCACGAAGATTTTCTTCTGAAGGTTCATCGTGAATACGATAAGTCAAATTTTTCCCTTTTTGGCTTAAATCCCATGCAACGATTTCATTAGCCTTCAACATGAATTCTTCAACCATTTGATGTGTAATATCATAAGTAATATATTCAGTTGAATAAGGCTTTCCTTTTTCATCTACTAAAATAACGAGTTCCGGTAGAGAAAATTCAATACTACCGCGTTCGTAACGTTTTTGTTTTAATAAACGACATAATTCAACCATTAGTTCTAAGTGCGGTTTATAAGGGCTGTTTTTTTGCCCATCTAAGACTTTTTTGGCTTCTTTATAGGTAAAGCGTTTCGCGCTTTTAATCACAGAACGAGTAAAACGATAGTCAAGTAAATTTCCCGAACTGTCAATGCGCATTAAAACAGAAACAGCTAACCGGTTTACATTTGGTTTTAAGCTACATAAATTTTCAGATAATGCCCCAGGAAGCATGGGGACGCAATATCCTGGAAAATAAGTAGAGTTACATCGTGCTTTAGCTTCTTCATCGAGAGCTGTTCCAGGCTGCACATAATGAGAAACATCGGCAATGTGAACGGCTAAATTATAGATACCTTCTGCGTCACGTGTTAAACTAAGAGCATCATCAAAGTCTTTTGCTGTATCTGGGTCAATAGTCAGTGAAATCAGTTCTCTTAAATCTTCTCTATTTTGAATATCTTTTTTAGAAACACTCTTTCCCAGGTTATTAGCTTCTTCAATCGCAGCTGTTTGAAAGTCAGACCTTAACTCAAATTCTTCAATTGCTGCATAGACATCACATGAAGGATCTGAAATGTGACCTAAATAATGAGAAAATCGACAGATTGTTTCTGTTTCTTTTGACCCCCAATCGATGACTTCCATGACAATGCGATCACCAATTTGCAATTGATGTTCTTCGGTTGGATGAACGACAACTCGTTGTTGAGTACCAAGTAGCGGAACATGAGCAATGAACATCCTATCTTTATCAAGCTGGCGGATGATTCCAGCCATATGAGTTCTTCCACGAGAAAGAATAGCAACAATTTTCCCTTCAGGTCCCTTATCAGAGATAACTTCTTGGTTAAGGATAACTTCGACAACGTCTCCGTCTACACCATTTTTTGTTAAATGTTTGGGAATAAAAATGTCTTGTTCAAAATTTTTAGGAATCGTAACTTGAACGAAACCAAATCCTCGAGGATGCATTTTTAAAATTCCCGTCACCACATCTGCTTGGGATTTTTTCCATTCATATTTCTCTTCTTTCGATTCAATTAATCCCTGTTGCTGTAATTTATTAAGAACTTCTTGAAAAATTTCCTTGTGTTGAGGAGGAAGGGCGAGACGTTGCATCAAAACTTCTAGGGATAAAGGCATAAAGCTTTTACCGCGCATAAACTGTTCTGTAATTTTTAATAAATTATTGAATAGTTTTTCTTCTTTTGCACTCCGTGTTGTGGGAGCCTTTTGTTTTGACTTTTTGCTGGTTTTTACCATAGAATTAATCAAATACCTTACGATGTGATTTAAAAAACGCGAGAAAATATAGATTCTGAGCTTTTAAACTCTTTCTTAAACATATCCTCATGATAAAAACTAAATATTTTAAGCTTAAATTGCTTAAGATGTTTTTTGTTTTTTTATTCATCATTTCATGTTTAGCAGTTAAAATACTCATTTTCGGTATTTTGTGTATAACACAGATACCTAATCTTCGCTAGAAAACTTAATTAACTTATGGAACAAAATGAAATACGATCATCAACAAATTGAAGCAAAATGGCAAAAGTTTTGGCAAGATAATCAAACCTATCGTTCAGACGATAATTTTCAGAAACCCAAATACTATGTTTTAGATATGTTCCCTTATCCTTCGGGAGCTGGGTTACACGTAGGTCATGTTGTAGGGTATACCGCAACCGATATTATTGCCCGTTATATGCGAACTAAAGGCTATAATGTGATGCATCCAATGGGATGGGATAGTTTTGGTCTTCCAGCAGAGCAATACGCAATTCGAACAGGAACACATCCTGCCGAATCTACACAAGAAAATATTAATAATTATCGTCGCCAACTTCGAGCTCTAGGATTTAGCTATGACTGGAATAGAGAACTGGCAACAAGTGACCCAAATTATTATAAATGGACGCAATGGATTTTCACAAAGCTCTATGAAAAAGGACTGGCCTACGAAGCTGAAATGCTTGTTAATTATTGTCCAGCTTTGGGAACTGTATTAGCAAATGAAGAAATTGAAAATGGAAAAACAAAAGATGGAGGCCATCCTGTTGAAAGAAGGCCTCTTAAACAATGGATTTTAAAAATTACGGCTTATGCAGATCGTTTGCTTCAAGATTTAGACTTATTAGATTGGCCTGAAAGTTTAAAAAAATTGCAGATTAATTGGATTGGAAAAAGCGAAGGAGCTTATGTTCAATTTATCGAAAAAACAACCCAAGAAGCTTTTTCTGTCTTTACAACGAGACCAGATACTTTATTTGGAGTCTCTTATTTAGTTTTAGCTCCCGAGCATCCTTTGGTATCTCACATTACTGCTTCTAGCCAGCAGCAAGCAGTTCGCGCTTATCAAGCGCAAATAGCAAGTAAAAGTGATTTGGATCGAACCGAGCTTAATCGGGATAAAACAGGGGTGTTTACAGGAGCTTATGCAGTCAATCCCGTTAATCATAAGGAAATACCCATTTGGATTTCTGATTATGTATTGATGAATGTCGGAACAGGGGCTATCATGGCTGTTCCCGCTCATGATGAGAGAGATTTTGAATTTGCGACGACTTTTAAGCTTCCAATCATTCCTGTCTATGATCCTGTTTGTGAAGAAATAACCATTCGAAATCAAGTCTTGGCTGGACAGCAATGTTGGCCGGGCCATGGTGTTTGTGTCAATAGTGCTTGTGACGATCTATCCCTCAATGGTTTAAATCTAGACCAAGCAAAGAAAATTGTTATCAACTGGTTGGAAATTAACCATAAAGGAAAGTCTGCCACGACTTATAAATTACGCGATTGGTTGTTTTCTCGCCAGCGGTACTGGGGAGAGCCTTTTCCCTTACTCAAATTTGAGGACGGATCGATCCGACTTCTTGATGAAGATGAGCTTCCCCTATGTCCACCTGCAATTACAAATTACAAACCCACTGGCGATGGAAAAGGACCATTAACGCAAATTAAAGAATGGGTAGAGATCATTGATACAAAAACAGGAAAAAAAGCCTTTAGAGATACAAACATTATGCCACAATGGGCAGGATCTTGCTGGTATTATCTTCGTTTTTGCGACCCACACAATACAGAAGAAGCATTTTCTCCAGAAAAAGAAAAATATTGGTTACCTGTTGATTTGTATATAGGTGGAGTAGAACATGCTGTCTTACATCTTCTTTATGCACGATTTTGGCATAAGGTTCTGTATGATTGCGGTTACGTGCATACTCTAGAACCTTTTCAAACCCTTCGTAATCAAGGCCTCGTTGTTGCCCGTTCCTATCAAAATAAGATGCATGCGTATGTTGAACCTCGCTATGTGGAACAAAAAGATGGCAAATATTTTGATAGCCGAACAGGGGAAGAGTTAACTAGCCAAATTGATAAAATGTCTAAAAGTAAACTCAATGGGGAAAGTCCAGATGAAATCATCCAGGAATATGGAGCTGACGCACTTCGTTTATACGAAATGTTTATGGGCCCTCTTGAAAAAGAAAAAGTTTGGAATACAGATGCTGTGTCAGGAACAAGGCGGTTTCTTAATCGATTTTATGAAATGGCATTTTCCGACAAAGTTACCAACGAAACATCTGAAGAAGGGCTTAAATTGGGACACCGTCTTGTTCATAGCGTAACGAAAGATATGGAATTGCTTCAGTTTAACACGGCAATTGCTAAAATGATGGAATTTATAAATGACTTTACTAAGTTGGTTACTTATCCAAAACAAGTTATTCAAATGGCAACTCAAGTATTAGCTCCCTTTGCACCTCATCTTGCAGAGGAAGTATGGGAACATTTAAAATGTGAAGGATCTCTTTCTTTTACTCCATATCCGCAAGTGGAAGAAAAATACTTACAAGAGAATGTAATTACTTATGTTGTGCAAATTAATGGTAAGGTAAGAGGTCGATTTGATTTACCTAAAGATCAAACGCAAGAAAATGTTTTAGAAGCGGCTAAAAATAACCCTCATATTCAGCAATACATTAACAAAAAAGAAATTGGAAAAGTTGTTTTTGTTCCTAATAAACTCTTAAGCATTGTTTTAAGATAAAAATATGAGCTGATGTTGGATGAATAAGAATTTTTAAATTTAAAAAATTCATTCAACATCAGTTCATTGGTGCTAAATGATAAAATATTATTTTAATACAAATTATCCTTTTTTTCTTGCAATGAGTGCCATAAAAAGGGGAAATTCTTCGCGAGCTCTATTTTCCATCTTTGCAGCTTTCCCTTCACTGATTTTATTGGAACACCATTCTTCTATTCGATCTAGTGTAAAACCAGCTTCTTGAAGCCAGTATGTATAAGTAGAAAGGGGATGATGAAATGACCATGTTTGTTGAGATTCGGTTCCTTGGCCAGGATGCATTTGGATAGGAATTTTCATTTCACTCATATAACGGTCCATTCTTCGGTATTGAATTTTGTTTTCTGTGTCAATTTTCCAAGATGATTGGCGAGGAATGCGAAAGCAGGGATGATTAATGACAATAACTAAAGGGGATAAAGGTTTTAAATGTTTGGAGGCATTTTGAAAAACTTTTAAAGGAAACTGGATGTTTTGCAAAGCTAAGATAATAGTAGCATGCGAAAAGTCTACTTTTTGTATAGGTAGTTTTTCGGTCACATCCGCACAAAAAAAATCACATTGAGCGCGACGATTATGTTGTCTTGCTGCCGTAATCAATTGTTTAGCAAGATCAATACCAGTGTATGAAATTTGTGAGGGAAGATGTCTACTCAAAACTCCTTGGCCACAAGCTAAATCTAATAATGATGCCTGTTCTTGGTCTGAAAAATTAAGTAGTTTAGTGACTTGTGGAATAATGACTTGTTGGTGGTAATAATGTCCTTGTTCACCAACTGAGTTGTCATACCAACGACCGACTGAATTCCACGACGTATCACGATTTTTTGTCATATAATCCTTATCTAAATGTATAAAATTACGTAATTATATATTTTTTTTAATAAGACTTTCAAAGAAAAAAAATAGTCATTCGATTGTAGCTATTATTAATAGTATTTTTTATATAAAATATATTTTAAGTCTATCAGTTGACTCATTAGATAAAAATTGATACTATACTGCTGTAGTTAAAAAGTTTTTATTGAAATTTTTATTTTTCCTTTTGGCTTGCAGATTTCTAAGTATGGGTTATTGTTAATTAAAAGTTTAATCACTTAATAGTAATGGATAAGCAAGCGTGGGACTAAGCGGAGTATGCTAGGAGTATGCTATATGTTCAACAATACCTCTTTAGACGAAATACCTTTTCTCAAGCAATTAGACGAAGTAGCCAACAAAATTGAATATTTCCAAAAAAAATATTGCCAACCAGGGGATTCTGTTACTAACCACGAAATTTCTGAATTTATAAAAGACCTCGAATTATATAATACATTGATCGAAGGAACCTTAGAGAATAGAAAATTAGTTTTGGCAAATGGACAAAAAAATAATCAACGAATTGAGCAAGCTTTAAATGCGGTTCTATTATTTCAAAAAGTGAATCCTGATGAAGGAACTAAAAAAAATATTCGACAGGTGATTGCTTCTTTATTTAATGATTCTGAGAAAGAACAAAGACGTTTTGAAGAATCTATCAAAAATTTAAGAAGTAAATGGGATAGTTACATGAAGAAAGTTCATGAAATCGTTAAGAGTAACAAAGTTAATTAATCTAGTTTATCTTTTTGAAAGTTCATCACATGCAATTTCAACAACAGTTATTTTATCTTTTTGGATCTCTTTTTGGCATGTTGTCAATAGCTGCGGGTGCTTTTGGCTCACACCTACTCAAGTCAAGATTGACATCTGAATATTTAGGAGTTTTTGAAGTTGCCGTACGTTATCAAATGTACCATGCTTTAACGCTAATTCTAATCGCATTTTTGATGAAAAGTTCTCAATCATCTTGGTTACCAAAAGCTGGTTGGACGTTTATTATCGGCGTGTTTTTGTTTTCAGGTAGTTTATATACACTTGTATTAACTAACGTAAAACGGTGGGGAATAATTACACCTATTGGTGGGGCAGCTTTGCTCATAGGCTGGTTTTTCTTGATGTTATTTGGTTTTTTTGACAAATAATTGATTAATATAGATTTATATATGCAACAGCCTAGTGTCATTTTAAAGCCTGGTAAAGACAAAGCGATTAGGAATTATCATCATTGGATTTTTTCTGGAGCTGTGCAATCCTATCCTTCATTTAAAGACGGCCAGATTCTTCCTGTTTGTGCTTCCTCTCATCAATTGCTAGGTTATGGATATTTTAATCGTCGTTCGGGAATTGTTGGTAGAATGGTTTCGTTCAATAACGTTCCGCCATTAGAAACTCTTAAACAACGACTCATTTCAGCATGGAAATTTAGACAGCAGTTATTTGATTTCAGACAAACTAATGCTTATCGTTTTGTGCATGGCGAAGGAGATGCGATTCCTGGGTTGACGATAGACGTTTATCAAGATGTCTTTGTCTTACAAAGCTCAACTAAAGGAATTGACGAATTGAAGCCGTGGATCATTGAGACTCTCAACGAACTCTTTCAACCAAGATCGATTTTTGAAAAATCGGTGTTACCCTCTCGTAAAGAAGAAGGATTAGCAGATGTACAAAAGCATTTATCAGGAGAAGAAGTTGGCGACATTTCATTTTTTGAAAATGGTTTAAAATTTACAACGGATTTACATAAATCTCAAAAAACAGGCTTTTTTCTTGATCATCGAGAAATGCGCCAATGGATAAAAACTCTATCTTTCAACAAAAAAGTATTAAATGCTTTTTCTTACACTGGTGGTTTTAGCGTATATGCTATGGCTGGAGGAGCTAAAAGGGTAGATTCAGTAGATATTTCTCAAGAAGCTGTAAATGCTTGTCAAAAACACTTTGTTTTAAATGAACTTTCTGAATTTGGCAGCCGATTCATTTGTGCTGACGTCTTCAATTTTTTACGTGAAGATGTTCTTGATTATGATCTTGTTATTTTAGATCCTCCTGCTTTTGCGAAAAAACAAAAAGATGTCATAGCCGCTTGCCGTGGTTATAAAGACATTAATCGATTAGCGATGCAAAAAATGCCTAGAAGATCTCTTCTTTTGACCTGTTCTTGTTCACATCATGTTAATGAGCTTCTATTTCAAAAAGTTGTTTTTCAGGCGGCAGCAGAAGCAAATAGAAATGTACGCCTCATCGGTAGACATCAATTAGCCGGTGATCACCCCATTAATCTGTTTCATCCAGAAAGCGATTATTTAAAAAGCTTTCTCCTTTACCTAGATTAAACTTTTAGTAAATAATCTACTCGAAAGGAATTATCGAATTGTTTGATATTTTGAATTTTTAACATCTTGGCTTTTTTTAGAGTCGGAATTTCCTTAGAAAATAGTGGAAGACCGCTTTTACCGATTAGTAATGGCCCTGTATAAACTGACAGACAATTGACAAGACCGATTTCTAACAAAGCACTTTGTAACGTAGATCCACCTTCGACAAGAACTTGAATAATTCCTCTTTTCGCAAGTAATTGCCATGCTTCGCATAAGTTGACATGCCCATTTTTTGTTGCAGAAATCACAATGACTTCTGCTCCAGTTTTTAACCATTCATTTTGCCTCGTAATAGATGAAGCTTTCGTTGTTAAAACAAGAGTTGGGGCTAACTTTTGATCAAATAAGAAGCCTGTTGCAGGAGTTTTGCCGCTAGAATCAATTAAAATTCTTTGTGGTTGTTGAGGTAGATGAATAGTTGGATGTCGAACTGTAAGTTGAGGCGAGTCGATAGTCGCAGTTCCAGATCCGATTACAACCGCTTGGGAATAAGCTCTTTGCAGATGCGCATCTAATCGTGCTTCAGAAGACGTTAACCATTGAGAAGTTCCATCCACAGCAGCTGTTCGACCATCAATGCTTGTAGCTATTTTTAAGACTGTATAAGGGATTTGGCTTTCACGTTGATATAAATAAGGGGTTAATACAACTTTTGCTTCTTTTTCACCAATTCCTACTTTAACATGAATACCTGCTTCTCGGAGTTTTTGAATCCCTTGCCCACGAACTCGTGAATCAGGATCTTTTAAAGCTACATAGACATTTAAAATCCCTGCGCGAATAATCGCTTCTGTGCAAGGTGGTGTTTTTCCATGATGAGAGCAGGGCTCTAAAGTTACGTATAAAGAAGCTCCTTTAGCATTTTCGCTAGCTGATTTTAAGGCATTGATTTCAGCATGAGCTTGTCCTGATGGATATGTATAACCTTTTCCAATGATTTTTTGATCTTTGACAATGACACATCCCACCCAAGGATTAGGAGGAGCATGAAGACGTGCTTTCCAAGATTCGGCAATGGCTTCTAGCATGAACGTATGATGTATTTCAGAGTTTTTCATTGAAAAATTATCCTAAAATTTAGATAAACTTATCTTAATTAACATATATTAACAATTAATCTAGAAAACTCAAAGCTCGAGTCACTTAAATAATATGAAATTACGGTTCTTATACTCACATAAAAGTTTTAAAAAAATACTTACTCTTAGAAAAAGTAGGATATAAAAAGCTGAGAAGTTGAGAAGTAATCATTATTGAACCCTTTAATCAAATTGAGAAAACTTTTTTAGTCTTTTCTTATGAGTAATGAATTTTTCAGGAAATATTAAATCAAATTGAAAATATCACTACTTTGAGTATAGTCCTTGATTAAGATTTTTATTTTGTCTATTCTATTTTTTTTATTTAACTTTCCAATGATTATGATAAAAAGCACAAAACCTCTAGTCAGTACTCAAGCAGCCGTTGCTTTAATTTTACTTGGCCCTCCAGGCTCGGGAAAAGGAACTCAAGCAAAAAGACTTGCGCATGAATATCAAATTCCTCACATCTCTAGCGGCGATCTTTTTAGAGAGCATATGTCAAAAGAAACGATTATCGGTTTGAAGGCAAAAGAATTTATTCAAGCAGGAAAATTAGTGCCCGACGAATTTGTAATGGATATGCTGTTTGATCGACTTGCCCATCCAGATTGTGCTAGAGGATATTTACTAGATGGTTTTCCTCGTACTGTTGCACAAGCAGAAGCTTTAGCTGGTAAACGGGATATAAAAATCCCTCTGATTGTTTTATATTTAGAAGTTCCCGATGCAGTGATTGTTAAGCGAGCAGAAGGCCGGCTTGTTTGTAAGAATTGCGGAATGGTTTATAATCTTTATTCTTCTTCTCCTCGTCTTCCTGGAGTTTGTGATAAATGTGGGGGAGAGGTTTATCGTCGTTCAGATGATGATGATAACATAGTTTTAAAAAGATTAGAAGTTTATCATGAGTTGACAAGCCCTCTTATTCAATATTATACTAATCAAGGAATTCTGTTAAAGTTTGATGGAAATCAAGATTCTGATACGGTTTATTACCAGTTGAAAAAATCTATTAATGAAAAGTACTTATAACTTCTATTAGATTTTTTAATTCTGATGCAATGACTGTCAGTGAAAAGAATTCACACTCGAGTTAAAATAAAAATTTATTGTGATTTCACATTAAAATTTTTCATTTGTAAAATCCGTGAGGTCTAGCAAGTGCACATGATCATTAATTTAAACTAATTTTTAAATTTTTTATTTTTAACTACGCTAAGTTTATTTAAATTATTTTGTACAATTTTGAATAAAATTTATTAAAAATTTAAATATAAATACTGCAAGTGCTTATTAAATCCTAGCCCAATTAGCCTTTATTACTAAACTTTAGAAGCAAAACAAGTTTTCTATAGTCTGAAAGATACCAAATTAGAAATTTAGTTACAGCTCTTAAAGTTGAATTTTCGCTATTGTAGGACATAACCTATATCTACAGCATTTTGTTGAATTATAAAAACTTGAAATAGTTATTGATTTAAAATAGCATAAGTCCCCTGATAGACTCAGTGTATGGTAAACCAATTTGAAATTGCAGTTTGTGAATTAATTGTTCCTTTATCGAACTTCATCTATAGATTAAGGAGATTTGAATTTTATAAAATTGCTTAAGTATGATGTTTAAGAACTATTAAATGGCTATGTAATTAAATTGTAATGAAGAGATTGTATTTTTAATAACTTCTAATTTTACTATTTCTAATTTTTTATAATTCGAGAATTTTAAAATTTATTTTAAGCATTTGTGTTAATTCAAACTCTGCAATTGTTAAGAACTGAGCAGAAAGATTCCTACTTTTATTACGTTGAAAATTGGTTTTATTTTTCTCTTTTTTAGTACAGCATTTTCTATAGGAAAAATGTGACATATCATTTATCAAAAATAGCAGTTGAGCTGATTAATCCAAATTAAAAAGGCAGACTTATTCGATTATTAATAAAAAATTAACAATATGTTTATCCCATCTTTTTCTTCTTGAGATAGATTGCAGTTCTCTATATTGAATGAAAATTTGGATTAAATTCTATCTAAAAATAGTTAGTGTTTAATTTTTATTTCTAATATGTATTATATTAAGAATTTATTGAATTTTCAAAATTATTTAATTTAATTATTTTTTCCAGTTAAGAAGGGATAATATGTTGATTGGTGATCTATACACATCTATTCAATTTGGACGAGATTTTAATCCTTTCCCAGCAGTCAATTCACTTGTGGAGACAATAACTTTTATATTTTTTAATACCATCACCCTAGGTATTTACGGTAGTTTGGAAATTTTAGCGAAAAAAAATAAGATAAATAATCTTCAACGCGTGCAAAAACAAATACAAGAGAAATCATCTAATTTCATACAGAAATGGAATGATCTAGAAAATCGCTTAACATCTGTTCGTGAAGAAATTTTAAATAAACCTCAAGGTGCGACTTTCATTTCAGAGGAAAATTTAACTACCTTAGAAATCGAAACTAAAAACTTGAAAAGACAATTTAGCTTATTATTCCCAGATTCAGATTTATCTATCAGTTTTGCTAATTTTTTAAAAAATTTAATAACAAATTTCTTAACTTTAGGTATTTACACTGCCTATCAAAATTTTCTATTAAATAAAAAAGTTTCGCTTTTGATAAAGCAAAATAATTACATTAAAGATAAATCTCAAAAGGATAACGAGCAAAAAGAGCATCAAATTTTATCAAATATAAAAATCGCAAAATCATTTGTAAGTTGGCAAAAAGGATTACAAGCTTATAGTCAAAATCCCCATATAATAGAAAATGAAATTTCTGAAATTAGACAAAAATTAACTGAAGACGAAGCTTGTTTAGCGAAACTAGAGTCTAATAAAAAGAACTGGGAAACCCTTCATATTGATTTAACAAGATTACAGGAGCAGTGCGCCAAACTGGAAAGGCGACGTTTAGCATTAAAAAAAGACTATCCAGCCGTTTTTGAACAAATGACTTATGAAAAAACTTTAGAAGTTGTTGGACAAGATAAGACTAAAGTAAAGCAATTACAGCAACAATTAGACCAAATTTCTCGCATAAAAAAACAATCAGGAACGTCTATTCTTGGACAGTTAGAACCGATAAATCCCGCAGACAAAAAGACATTAGATCAGTATGGAATCGTTTTAGCTGATGAAGAAGTACAAGGAGATTATGGTTTAAATAGTAATGATGATGAAGAGAATTTGTTTACAGATTACGTTAAACGAAATGAAAAAACACTGACTCCTGAGAAATTCATAAATGAAAGTTTGACATATGTTTTAGACAAAATGCTTAAATTAGGCAATGACTCAAAATCAAATGTTAAATTTAATGATAGTGAAATGATTTATCTAGATCCAGACTATTTATATAGTAAAATGGCTATTTATCAACTTCTCGTATTAGATGTATTAGAGCATGGTGCTATTGTTAGAGACTGTCAAGGAATAAAATTGAAAATCGGAAGAGCATCTGAGTTAGAAATGAGGCCTTCTAATCCTGCTCAAGTAGGAACTTTTGAAAATGGCCGATTCGGAAGCAAAATCATTTTGAGAAATGAAGACCCATTTGGCCCAGTTTCGGGGACGGCGGGTTTACAATATGGAATAGATCCTGTAAGAGCAAAACGGATTTGGATTTTATTGACTGAAGAAGAGCAAAAATATCTTTATTATTGGCTTATGGATCCTTTTTTCGAAGAAGGAAGTCAAGAAAGTAAAAGTTTGAGAGAATTTGTTACAAGGGGGGATAAAAAAAGAGTTGCGCTTGTTAATCTTGTTTATGACCATATTTGTGATATAGCGGCCTCTATTATGAAAAATTTTGAAAAGCATACAGGAGTCGTTTGGCAGGGAAAAATGACAAATGATAATCCTCTTGTAACTCCTTATAAGAAAGTAAGCATAAACATTTTGGATCAAATCGAAGACTCTGCACCTATTGTAGCATGGCAAATGAATATTGAAATTCTTGCGAAATATCCTTTGCTTTATGCTGCTTTGCAAGAGGCTCAAGTAGATCATTCTATCTTACAAATGATGCAAATGATTCCTGGTTATTTGCAAAATCCTTTAAATAAAGCATATGCAGCTCAATGGAAAAGTGATGATAAAATCAAAGGACTCTCTGAACAATACTACGGAAGTCATGAATTATTAGAAGGCTATAATTACGATACTTCTCCTCGCGGGTGTTTGTTCTCCAATCTCTTAGCTATCATTATGACAAATAAAAATTATGTTAATAAACAATATTTAAAATTTTTAAAAGAAGCGGTGGCAGATTGTTTAGATAACGAAGAAACAGCAAAAGAATTTAAAGATAGAATTAAACAAGATTATCATTGGTCTCTCAAACAATACCAAAAGTGGTTGAGAGGAGAATCGATAGAAATGGTTTCTGAATACTCTGATATTGAGATTGAATTGACTGCTCGATTAATTGGGGTGAAAATAGGTGTATTTGTGCTTGGCCAAAATACGGTTCTTGATGAATCTGGAGCTATGATTCCAGCTGGTCAAATCAATTACTTTGGACCAAATACAAAAGAAGTTTATTACCTTTATAATCATCCGAGTGTCACTTACTATGGATTATTTCCAAAATATCATAAAGGTGAGAATTTAAAAGCTTATTTAAGTTCATTTGATGAAAATGTATTTGGAGAGGGGATTGTCGAAAGAATTAAAAGCACTGTTAATAAATTACACCTTTATTGGAGATTGTTAGCTCAAGCTAAAGATTAATTGCTTTAGGGTGTTTAAGGTATGAGAGTATAAATTAATACGAATTATCATAAGTATATAGGAATTTATGAGTAACTTGACAGTACAACCAAGCAGTTTAGGAAACGTTTATACTCCTCAGTCTAAATCACTTATTACGTTCAATAATGTGACGTTTATTGTTATAAATATCTTAAGTTTAGGTAAATATGGAGTTAGGTGTATTGTTGAGCAACAACGAAAAATTCAACACATCAAGTGTAAACAGGCAAAGTTAGTATCTAACACGCAAGAACTTTTGGAAAGATTTGAAAATTTAAAAAATAAGATCTTTATATTAGAAAAAGAAGTTCAACAAACTGATTTGACCTTAAATTTTGATAACAGAATTGAAGATATAAATATAACGAATGAGCAGTTAAAGAAGCGGTCATTAGAAAGCATTTTGAACAACGAGCAAAGCCTTGTTATGCAAAATTTTGCAGTCCCACGCATATCTTTTTTAGGTCTTTTATTAGCTAATATTGTTTCTATCGGATTTTTTAGTTTCTATCAATTTAGACAAAATAAATTACATATCGCGAATTTAAAAAAAGAAACCGAAAATTTCCAGCTTATTATTTCTCAACGACAAATAGAATTAGCTAAACAGATTAATAATCAATTAAATTTTTTACGAAGAACTGAAAATTTAAAAGTTAAAATTGCTAGGTTGCCTATCGGGAATGATTTTTTCAAAATTAATGAGAAAAAAGAGAGGCTTAAATGGCTGGCACAAGAAATTGAAAGATTGGATTCGGAAGTGAAAAACTTGGCTAAACAAAATGCTAGCTATGAGGTGGAAAAATTAGGGTCCGTGGCTTTCTTAAAGTGCAGAGTAAAAGATTTAGAAAATTTAAATACTCTTATTATAGAAAAAGCTAAAAAAATGCTCTCAAAAAAAACTTCAGATGATCCAACATTAGCCTTAGAAGAGTTAAAAATAAGAATCCGACGTGAGCAAGAACTAACACAGAAGTTATTCCAATTAAAAAAAGATTTGGAAAGAGAAAGTGCAGATTTGACACCAACTGAAAAGATTTATAGTCAAATAGGCCAAATCAATCAAGCATATGCTCGAGTTGAAAACCAAGGCGTCATTCCAGGGGATTATGGACTAAATTTTGACGGAGATTTTGACCCATCTAAAGAAACAGAGTATGTAAAAAACTATAAAGGAATAAAGACAGCCCGAGAGTTTTTAGAAGTTCTTTACGCTAATTCATTTAAAGAATTAGTGGAATTAGCTAAACATGGAAAGATTAATTTTAATAAGCATCTCAATACAGTTATCGATGAATTGAATTGTCAAGCCTTATATCGATTTATGGTATTAAAATTTATGTCTCATAGTCGATTAGAAGAAAATGGCTGTAGAGGATATTTATTAAAATTGAATGCAGACGGGGTTTCCCTTGCTGCTCCTGCACCTGAAATAGTGCTTGATTGTCCTTATGGTGAAATAGCTAAATCTAACCATTTACGAAGAATTAATCGAGTTGTGGATGAGTTTACTTATGCAGTAGAACCTCAACAAATTAGTTTACCGCCCTACGATCCTGAAAGTTTAAAAAGATTGTTAGTTGATTTGTCTGAGGAAGAAAAACTGCACTTATTTAATTTAGTGATGGAAGACTTAATTGAAGAAGATCATCCAGAAATGATTAATACGCGAAAATTTTTACAACAAAAAGATAATCAGCGAGTTGAAAAAATAAAAACAACTTTTCAATTAATTTGCGATTTTGCTGTGACGCTTAAAGCAAAATTTGGACCTCAACATTTACTCATTTTAAAGAATTTATATGACGATGAAGGAGTTGAACCTTTCAAAAAATTTAAAGAAGAAACTGTTGAATTGAAAACGGCCTCAACTTCTCAAACCGTGACAATTCCCTGGACTCCTAATCATGCTTGCTTAGACCCAAATTTGAAAAAGATTATTCAGGATACAGTAAAAACTTATCAGGATTTTTATAGAGGTTTGAATCGTGAAGCTGTTAATCCAAAGGGACAAATCTGTTCCACAAATTATGTTGGAATAGATATGCAATATTGGCATAAACATCCCTATTTTGGCCGGCATGGGTGTTTGATGAGCGCGTTTTCCGCTTTATTGACAACTGAAAGGGAGCTTATATCGGAATCAACTGTAAAACAATTGAAAAATGCCATTGCTGCTTATCTTGATATTCCTGAAAAGGCGGCACAGTTTAAAAATCAAATTTATAATGAATATAAACTTTCTATCGAGAAATATCAAAGTTATATGAGAGGTGAGAATTATCAAATTATTAATGTAAGTAATTTTGGCGATCTGGAAATTCAATTAATGGCTGAGGTCATTGGAGTGAAAATAGCGGTAATTATAGATTCAGGGTCAGTGGCTAGGAAGGGATTAAATCAACCCCTCATTTTAAATGAATTTGGTTTAACAGTTCCTGAATCCAGCTATTACTACTTCGGTCCCAACACCTTCGAGGTTTTATATTTGTATAAAACTACCTTCAATGGGAATATGGAAACGCCTACTTATGAGCCACTTTGGCCTAAGGTGAAAAATTCAGCTTTGCTTACCCCAGAGTCAAGATCAGCTTATGAAAAAATTTATCTGCATGCTTACTCTAGTCATGCTTACTCTAGTAGAGCTTTTTAATAAGCTTAATCATCAATTTATCTATCTTTCTTTTTCTATATATACGACTTCTTGAGTAGAAATTATAAAAATTGGTTTGGGTGTCTCTGATACCTTAACCTTTTTAAATTTACTTTAAGTAGCAATCGTTTCTTTTTAAATTTTTTTTAACTTTTCTCCCGGATAAATTTTCAAAAAATTTTAAATCTAAAAAATTTTTAAATGAAATTTATTTTTTACTCAAGTTATTTATATTTAATGGTTTTAATTGCTCTTGCCCTCCTTTGCACGATTTAAAACTATAAGTAAGGGTTGCGATTGTGCAATGTTGATATTAAAGCTTAAACTGACGGGAAGTTTGTCTTGTAAAAAGATAGAAGGTAAAAAAAGGAGCTAGTAAAGAAGAAAGAAATGTGATGAGAGCAATACACTCAAGTTTTATCAACTCATAATAAGTTGTTTGTGCATTTTTTAAAGAGTTTTATTTTTTAGCTGTTGCATTAATTCCTTCATTTCGCTAATCTTTGTGTACTCTAACGATAAATTAATCGTAAGAATAGCGATCGTCTTGAGCGATGCGAGATTGTTTTGACAGTATAAGAAAGACAATGTGCAAGCAAACAATAGAGCTTGTGTGAGGCATGAAGATGCCCCACATATAGAGCACTACGTTTAAGTAGTGCAGATTAATATAATCAACTCAGGTTTTCAAGAGTTTATTTTTCTGTGAGAATTTGATCTTGGTTCAGATTGAATGCTGACAGCGTGGATGAGGCATGCAAGTCGAACGAAACCTTCGGGTTTAGTGGCGGAAGGGTTAGTAAGACATGGATAACTTGCCTTTAACTCTGGGATAACGGTTGGAAACGACCGCTAATACCGGATAGGGTGAAAAGAAGACATCTTTTTTTTATTAAAGTGGGGGATCGCAAGACCTCGCGGTTAAAGAGAGGTCCATGGGATATCAGCTAGTTGGTGTGGTAAAGGCGCACCAAGGCTAAGACGTCTAGGCGGATTGAGAGATTGACCGCCAACACTGGGACTGAGAACTGCCCAGACTCCTACGGGAGGCTGCAGTCGAGAATCATTCGCAATGGGCGAAAGCCTGACGATGCGACGCTGTGTGAGTGAAGAAGGCCTTAGGGTCGTAAAGCTCTTTCGCCTGAGAACAAGATGAGCTGGCTAACATCCAGTGATTTTGAGCGTACCAGGTAAAGAAGCACCGGCTAACTCCGTGCCAGCAGCTGCGGTAATACGGAGGGTGCAAGCATTAATCGGATTTATTGGGCGTAAAGGGCGCGTAGGCGGGGGTGTCAGTCAGATGTGAAATCCCGGGGCTCAACCTCGGAACAGCATTTGAAACTACATCTCTAGAGGGTAGGCGGAGAAAACGGAATTCCACAAGTAGCGGTGAAATGCGTAGATATGTGGAAGAACACCGGTGGCGAAGGCGGTTTTCTAGCTTATACCTGACGCTAAAGCGCGAAAGCAAGGGGATCAAACAGGATTAGATACCCTGGTAGTCCTTGCCGTAAACTATGTATACTTGGTGTAACTGGACTCAACCCTAGTTGTGCCGTAGCTAACGCGTTAAGTATACCGCCTGGGGAGTACAGTCGCAAGGCTGAAACTCAAAAGAATTGACGGGGACCCGCACAAGCAGTGGAGCATGTGGTTTAATTCGATGCAACGCGAAGAACCTTACCCAGACTTGACATGTAGTAGACCGGTCTAGAAATAGGCCTTTCCTTCGGGACTGCTACACAGGTGCTGCATGGCTGTCGTCAGCTCGTGCCGTGAGGTGTTGGGTTAAGTCCCGCAACGAGCGCAACCCTTATCATTAGTTGCCAACATTTAAGGTGGGAACTCTAATGAGACTGCCTGGGTTAACCAGGAGGAAGGTGAGGATGACGTCAAGTCCGCATGGCCCTTATGTCTGGGGCTACACACGTGCTACAATGGTCGGTACAAAAGGCAGCGAAGCCGCGAGGTGAAGCAAATCCCGAAAGCCGGCCCCAGTTCAGATTGTAGTCTGCAACTCGACTACATGAAGACGGAATTGCTAGTAATGGCGAGTCAGCAACATCGCCGTGAATACGTTCCCGGGTCTTGTACACACCGCCCGTCACATCATGGGAGTTGGTTTTACCCGAATCCGCTGGCTTAACCGCAAGGGAAGAGGCGTGTAAGGTGAGGCCGATGACTGGGATGAAGTCGTAACAAGGTAGCCCTACCGGAAGGTGGGGCTGGATCACCTCCTTTAAAGGACAGTTTGCTAA